>DATBPO010000022.1:0-17768 GCA_036561265.1 Solirubrobacteraceae bacterium
TCCGGATCCTCCGGTCGAGGGGAGATTGTAGGCCGACCGGAGGTCTTTGGGGCTCAGGCCTCCTTCCCTGCCGCTGCCCTGATATTCAAGTTCCGGGACAGCCAGGGGTTTCGGCGCCACGATGTCTTCACACTCCGCCTGGCTTTTTGACGGAGGCGCACAGAGAGTCCATTCTTCGGTTTCTGGAGCTTCCGCTTCATTAGGCACGTAGACGACCGCGCCAGCTGTCTGTGCGAAAGCGCCCGCCAGCGTCGCGGCCAAGAACAGCCCACAGCAGAGGATCCCCACACAGGAGCGGCCAACGGTCGGCGCCGTGCGTCGTAGTCCTGTAAATCGTGTGCTCTTCATCTGCTCCTCCAGGCTAGGGGGCTACCTACGCGGATTGCCGCGGCGTCGATCTGGGTACATACAACTCGTTCCCGGGATCCCCCGCTACACCAATGTGTTGCATCTGAACAGCATGAGATGCGACACCTGTTGCGCCGTCGCTGCTCAGCAGCAGACGTAGCCGAGACGAGCGCCCGCGAGCACGCCTGCGTTGTCTTCGCGGCGTTGGCGCAGATCCTCGATGCGCAGCGCAATCTCGATCTCCGCCTGGCGCTCCTGCAGCCGGCAGCCCAGCCGCCGCTCGATCTCGTTGCGCTGGCGATGCACCGTGCTGCGATCGACGTTGAGCGCCGAGGCCGCTGAGGACACGTTGTGCGTCTTCGCCAACAGGGCGCCTAGCGTTCTCCGCGCCGCTTGGCCGCCGATGCGCATGCCGTCGAGCGGTGATAGATAGCTCTCGATCAGTGAATCGGCGAGGGCCTCGTCCCGCAGGGCCGTGACCTCGGGGGCCACATCCAGATACCGCGTGAGCCTGCGGGGCCAACAGCGCGCGACCAGCAACGCACCCTCGGCCTCATGATGCGTCTGGCGCCATCCGTCGACGCCCTTCGCCGGCTCCCCGACCGCCAGCGACACGTCCGTGTGCTCTGCGGCTTCCAAGGTGCGCTCGACATCGGCGAATGCGATCCGGCGCTGGCCACCGAGCCATGCCCACACCGTCTCCCGGCCGTGCGCGATCGACAGAAGCTCGCAGCCGAGGCCCGTGGCCAGGCCGCGCACGACCCTTCCGGCCTCGGCGCCAGTGGCGATCACGCCGAGATGCCAGAGATCGAGGTCGTATCCGAGCTCGGCGAGCTCACCTGCGTGCAACTGCTCGCCGGCGAGCAACCTGTGGGCGATCTCGGCACGGCGCTGCTCGCGCGAGCGCGCGCGGCGTTTGATCTCCGCGGAGTGTGCGTCGGCGATCTCGACCTGTACACAGGCGAGCAGCGAGCTCGCCGCCCTAGACGCCTGCAGCAACAGCGGGAGCCTCTGCTCTTCGGGAAAGTCGTGGCGGGCCACCTCGCCGAGCACGAAGCTCCAGGCGACTGTGTAGCCCGCGACGCACCGCCGCAGCGCCGTCGTCAGACCGACGCCATTGGACGCATCGCGGCGCGCCTGGACGGCCACCACAGGCGACACCGTCCCAGACCACTGCGCTCCCTGCTCGATGCTGGTCAGACCGCAGGCCACGCATACTGCGACCGTCTCGCGCAGCCCCGCGGCCAGCTGGGGGTCCCCGTCAGCGATGGCGTCGGGCACCGAGCGGCGCACATGGGCGAAAACGGCCTCCTGAAGCTCAGCTTCGCGAGCTCGCAGCCCACGGACCAACTCGATACGAGCCGGCGCGAGCGCGTCACCCGCGCCACCGATGACAGCGTCTCTGACGGATTTCAGCCCCATGACCTCCACTAGCTATCAGACCCGCGTATCGGCGTCAAATAGAGTGCTTGGACTCAGTTGACCCTTTCTAACCGACCCCCAAGTCGTGGCTGAGGGTGCGGTGTAGGCGCTGCTGGGCGTTTTCGATGGCGTTCTGCGCGCGTTGCCAGTCGCGGCGTTGCTGGCGGTCTTGGGGTTGGGAGCCGAGTGGGTCGTTGGGGTCTGTGATGTTGTGGGTGACGCGGTAGGTGGTGGCGTGGTGGATCGCTTTCTCCCAGGCTTGTTGTTGGCGTGGTTTCTGTGGGCGTTCGCCGAGGGCTTGGGTGACCCAGGGGCTGGGGTTTTGTAGCTCTTGTTCGATGAGCTCTTCGCGCACGGTGGTGTGTTCTTGGGTTAGTCGGGTGAGGGCGGTGTGGAGGCTGTCTCGTTCGGCGCGGGTTTCTTCGGGGTCGCCTTGGGGGGTGGTGAGCGTCTCGTGTTGGGCTTCGAGCTGGTGGATTTGCTGTTGTAGGTCGCGTAGGCGTTGGGTGCTCGCCGGCTGTTGGGGCGGGTCGGGCTCGGCGCGGGTGGCGGCGTGCTCCTGGTGGGGTTCGTGGTGTAGGGCTTGTGTGCTTGTGAGTGTGGGGTCGGCGATGCGCCCGGCGCTGCCCGGGTTGGGGGTGGGGAGTTGGTGGATTGCGAGGTCTTCGCTGTCGCGTTCGCTCATGCGGCGCTCCACGCGCGCGAGCAGGCCTGGTGGGGCTGGGGGGTGGTTGTGGTCTGTGGGGGCGTACTCTGCTCGTTCGGCTGTCGGCTGCTCGTCGTAGAGCACGAGCCATGTCTCTTTGCGTGCGCGTGAGAGCGCGGTGTAGCTCCAGCCCGCGCTCAGATCGCGGGGGCTTGCCACCACCAGCGCGGTCTGTACGGTTGCGCCCTGCATCCCGTGGCCCGTCAGGGCGTACGCGTGCTCCACGTGCTCTGCCACATACGCCGCGGGCAACTCTCGCGTCATCCCGCTGTCGGTGGTGATCGTGACCTGCTCACCGTCGGTGTGGCGTACCGTCCCGCGCGTCCCGTTGTCCACGTCGATCAGACGGTCGTTGCGGCGGCAGATCACGCGGTCCCCGACCGCCAGCTTCACGCCCGCGTAGTCGTGCTCCTCCCCCAGCGCGCCCTCCGCCCGCAGCTGCTCGCGTGCACCTTGGTTCAGCGCGTCGCGCAGGTTGTTATCGCGCGCGATCATCACCGTCTGCGCGACGCCCACCGGGGTGCGTGCGCTTTGCCAGTGGCGCAGCGCCTGTTTTTGCGCCGTCTGCGCGTTCTTGGTGATCTCGATGCAGTCCTCGCTCATCGCCCACTGCAGGTAGCGCCGCGGGTGGCCCGCGTGCAGCGCCGCCAGCGCACGGCGCTCCGCCGGGTCGTTCTGACGCATCACCTCGCTCAGACGGATCGCGCCGAGCTCGCGGCCGACCGCTGCCAGCCAGCCGCCCGCCTGCACCGAGGCCAGCTGCCCCGGGTCGCCGATCGCTACCACCTTCACACCCGCCGCCTGCGCCTCCTCCAGTAGGCGCGCGCTCGTGCGCGTCGCCGCCATACCCGCCTCGTCAAAGATCACCACGGCCCCTCGCGGGAGGCCCGCTTCTTCGCGCTGCAGGTCCGCGAGCAGACCGTCAAGCGTTCGTGTCGGGATGCCCGCCTCCTCCGCGAGCTCTCTTACCGCGCGGCCCGTCGGCGCCACACCCAGCACCCGCTTGCCCGCCGCCTCGTACGCCTCGCGCAGCACGCCCGCGGTGTAGGTCTTGCCCGTCCCCGCCAACGCCTCGATCACGCTCACCCCCGCGCCGCTGCCCGTCACCTCGCGCACAGCTTGGGCCTGCTCTCCCGTCAGGGGAAGGGCTGCCTTTGCGATCGTCTGCTCGGCCAGCTCGCTCTCTAGCACGCAGCAGCTCTCTCGTGCGCGGCCCACCACGGCGGCGATTAGCCGCCTCTCAACCCCCACCAACTCAGCTGTGCTCATCTCACCCCGCCCCGTCGCCAGGATGTCGCTGCGCGCCACGAAGCTCGCCGTCATCGCGCGTACCGCGCCGGCCCGCACGCCCTGGGTCGCGGCCGCCGCGAACTCGCGCAGCACCGCGCGCTCATCAAACGTATTCGCGTGCTCCGTCAGGCCCTCCGGGCCAGCCAGCCGGTCGCCCAGCGCCTGCTCGTCCGCTAGCGGACGCTCCGTGTCGCCGCTGCGCACGCGCTCCTCGCCCGCCCGCAGCAGCCGCTGTATCTCGCTGCCGCCCAGGCCCTGCCCGGCCGCGCTCGCGCGCGTCTCCTCGCGCCACGTCTGCGTCTGCACCCCGTACTGCTTGCGCTCGCGCGTCACGAGCGCCGCCAGCTCCGCCGCCGCCCGGCTACCCAAGGCAAGGCCCTGCTCCGCTGCTGCCCGCCGCATCTCCTCGCGGCGCTTTGAGAAGAACTCGATCACCTCGCGCGGCACGCCTTTGAGCTCCGCCGCGCCCTTGTGCACCCCCGCCCACTCCAAGCCCATACGTTCGCTCACCAGCGCCCGCAGATGCGCCTGATACAGGTAGCCCGCCGTCTGCGCCGCCCGGTAGAGCTCACGGCTGTCGAGCGCCGTGAAACGCACATCCCGGCCGCACGCCAGGTTCGCCGCCACCACATGCGTATGCAGCTGCGGATCCAAAGCCCGGCTCATGCGGTGGCGGTAGGACGCCGCGATCAGACCCTGCGCGCGCTCCACCCGCTCGCCGCCGTGGCCGCGACGGACCCGCACCGCCGTGTCCTCCAGGTAACGCAACGCTGTGCGCACCGCGTCCTCGTGGTAGGCCGCCAGCTCGCCCGAGATGTTCTCCGGCGCCACCGCGAACAACACGCTCACCGACTTCGGCGCGCTGAACGTCAAATCAAACGCCGCCACCTTCGGGTCACCCGGCGTGCTCCGCAAACGCGCCTCCGGACGCTGCGGGTCGCGGCCCTCGATTAGCGCGTTGAACTGCTCCGCGGTGACACGGCCCGCCAGGCCCAGGGAACGCGCGCCCGTGCCCACCCACTCGCCCGGCGCCTCGCCGCGGCCCGAGTAGTAGTCATCCTCGCCCCGCGCTACCTGACGCTCGTAGTAGCCATGCTGGCCCCGTGTGATCTTCCCGATCGACAGCATCCTTGCTCGTAGACCAAAATAGCAAAAGCAGCAAATCTTCTGGCACCCTGGTGCAATTGTGTGCCGCAGCGGAGCGAAGCGACGCGCAAGCGGCTGCCTTGCCTTTGTGCGCCCGGTGTGGGAAACGCCTCGGTTCAAGGGGACGGGGCGGGGTGCGCGCCGGGTGACGTCGGGCAGAGCCGCCTGAGCCTCGGCGGGGGAGCGGCCGAGCGCAGCGAGGACGCGACAGGCTCAGGCGGCGGTCGGGGCGGGGAGGCAGGGGGTGAGAGGCCAGCGCAGTGGCGGACCGGGTGTCGATCAGTTTTTGAGGGCGCGCCTGAGCTCCTGCGCGCCGAGGCCCTCGACGCGCACGACCTTCTCACGGGAGCTCGCTCCGCGTATGACCGTCACGCTGCGGATACCGACACGTGCGCGCCTGGCGATCAGGCGGCACACCGCGACGTTCGCGCGCCCATCCACCGGCGGAGCGCTCACCCGCACCAGCAGCACCCCATCGCGTTCGCCTGCGATCTCGTTCGCTCGCGCACGCGTCGTCACGCGCACCGCGATCTCACAGCTCTCCATGCCCCGGATCATCCACCCTCCCTCTCCCGCCGCGCCAGCTCCATCCCCGCCGATTCTGACGAGCGCGCGGCAGCGGACCCGGCCGACGGTCCTGCGGCCCCCACAGCACTCCTCGACGTGACGACAGGGACACGGCTTCAGCGGCGACGGCGTGGCACAACAAGAACGGCCGGAAGCTCAGCGTGCGGAAGGATCGCGCGCTCGCCCAGCACCCGCTCGAACAACCGCGCCGACAGAGCCGACGGCCAATAGCCACGTCGGCGCGCCCACCACAGCGTCCCGCCTCCCCACGTCACCGTGCCGAACACCAGGAACGCCAGGCAGTACCAGTAGCCGCCCTGGCTCCCACACGCCCACGCCACCCACCACCAGCCCCAGCCACACACGCGAGCCAACGACGGGCCGACATGCCACAGGAACCACGCCGCCACCGCGAGGAAGCCGAGGATGCCGATTACGTCCGCCAGGAGGCCGGCGGAGGCTACCGGGGTTGGGTGGTGAACCGACATGGCCGTTGTTTATCAGCCACTGCGGACGACCCGCTCGTGACTCGCTACGCAGCCTGGTATCGAGCCGCCGCAGACGAGCGTCCGCCTGCGATGGAGAGTCAACCGGCACATGAGCACCGAGCCCGGGGGGCCGCTGCGGTGTAGGGCAGCTAACCCGACGTATCGGCTCGGTAGGGTTTCGACCGGAGTGGATCAGCCTGGTAGCTGTCTCTCACCGGCGAGACGAGACGGCACGAAACGGGTGCCGTGGGATCCCCCGGAAGAGGACCATGTAGAGCGCGACGGCGAAGTAGCCCGCGATGGCCACTGCCGGCACGGCAAGTCCGATCAGGATCGCGATCACATAGCCGCCGAGGGCGGGCAGGAGTTCTCGTGGTTCGTCCTGCTGCTCCTCACCCGCCTGCGGGGGTGAGTAGAGGTGCTCGCGTCGGGCATAGGCATCCAAGGCGAAGCCGAGAAGGCGGATTGCCAGTAGAACCAGCCCATACATCGTGACAAAGACACGCTCGCTGCCTTCGTGGTGCAGGGCGTCGGCGACAAGCCGGGTCGGAAATGGCAGGAACGCCACCACGAGCAAGAGGAGCAGGTTGAGTCGCAGCAAACCTCGATCTGCCCGTGCGAGGCGATCGGTCAGCGCGGTATGGGCAAGCCACCCGGCGCCAATCGTCAGGAAGCTGATGACGTACGCGAGGTAGCCAGGCCAAGCGTGAAGCACCCGTTCCAGCGGTGTGCCCGGCGGATGAATGGCGAGGTCCAGCACCAGCAGCGTCGCGGCAATCGAGAACACGCCGTCGCTGAACGCTTCCATGCGGGTGGTGCCGAGCGATCGCCGCACGCGCGGCGTATCTTCGCCGGAGGACACGCGGCAATCTTCCCAGGTCCGCCAATCCCGCGATGTTCCGCGCCGCCAAGCATTGGAGTGTCCCTGGTTTCGTGGACTTTGTCATCTGACCCCGGTTTAGTGGACTCGGGATGCTGGAATCAGGCGGCGATCACCTCCTCTCTCGCTGCGAAGCAGCAGCCACCAGTCGCAACATCGAGACTTCCCCTTCGGACGACAAACGGGCCTGGGACGGGCGTTCGTGCGTGCGGATGACTCGGCGTGACCCAGCGCACGCTCGCCGAGTACCGGGTCCGGGAGCTTGGCGAGGAATTGGGGTGAGCTCGCAAATCTGAGGTCCCGAGGGCTGTGCGTGCCACTCGCGCCGGCTCGCATTGATGCGTCATGCTGTGGGTGATGGAGCCGCTGCTGGTGTTGCAGGGGGTGCATGTGCACTATCGCCGTGGGTCGCTTGCTTTGCGGGTGCTGGCGGGTGTGTCGTTGGAGCTCGTGGCGGGCGAGGTGGTGTCGGTGTTGGCGATGCGGGGGCAGGGTAAGTCGACTTTGTTGCGGGTCGCGGCGGGGATGCAGCGGCCGGATGCGGGTGGGGTGTTGTTGGGGGGCGAGGAGCTGTGGGGTTTGGGGGATGTGCAGCGCCAACGGTTTTTGCGTGAGTCGGTGGGGTGGGTTGAGGTGGCTGCGCCGGCGCTCGATGTCGCGGTGTTGGAGCACGTCGCGACGCCGCTGCTGGTGGGGGGTGGGAAGCGCGAGGCGTTTGCGCGGGCGCGTGCCGTGCTTGAGCGGGTGGGGATGTCGGGGTGTGGTGGGTCCAGTTGGGGGGATCTCTCTGATCGGGAGCGTGCGCTGGTCGCGGTCGCTGGTGCGGTCGTGCGGGCACCGCGGTTGTTGGTCGTGGACGATCTGACCTGTACGTTGGGGCTCGGTGAGACTGACGAGGTCACGCGGTTGCTGTGTGAGCTTTCGCGGGAGCTTGGGGTGGGTGTGTTGATGGGGGTCTCCGACGCGGGGGCGACGCAGTGGTCTGATCGGTTTATGACGCTCGCGGGTGGCGAGCTGCTGGCGGCGCCGAGCCGCACCGACGAGGAGGGGGGCGAGGTGATCGAGTTTCCTGGCGGCCGGGGGCTGGGGTAGAGCTGGGTGAGCGGATGCCGAGTGCGCGTCGCTGATCGGAATGGTTCTGGGGTCCCGGCTGTAGGGCTGGAGCTTCCGGTACGGTTTCACAGCATGGGACGCCCCTCACAGCAGGTGGTCGAGTTTTCTTCCAAGGAGGTCGTCTTGGGGCTCGTGATCGAACAGCCGGACAATAGTTATCGACTGGGGCTGCGGCTGGACAAGCTATTGAGGGGCGCGCAGTACGGGCGGGGTACGGCAGAAAAGGCTGCGAAGAGCCTCGCCGATGATGGGTTCATCCGACTTGTCGGCGAGGAGGAGGAGGCGAACGCTGGGGTGTATGAGGCGACGCCTGTGGGGGTTGCTCATTTCCGCGATTGGCTGCGGGCGTCGACCTCGATGCCGCCGGTGCGCGAGGAGCTTCACGCGAAGATCGCGTTGTGCCAACCGCCAGATCTGCCGCTGATGATCGACTCGGTCAAGGAGGCCGAGCTTGCTTGCATGGCCGAGCTGAATGACGCCAACAAGCGGACGCGAAGCGTGCGCAAGGCCGTTGGGGAGCGCGAGTGGCGGCGGCGAATGGGGATCATCGTGGCCGCTGGAGATGCCGCCTGGTGGGACGGAAGGATCAAGTGGCTGCAGAACGTGCGTCTCTTCCTTGAGAAGGAGTGGCACCACTACCGGGCTGAGCACGCGTCTGTCCGGTCGGGCTGAGGGGCGGGCTGTGCTGCTTTCGCTGCGGGGGGTTACTGCCGGCTATCGCCGTGGTCCTCTCACCTCGCGGGTGCTTGCCGATGTGTCGCTTGAGCTTTGCGCACGGGAAGTCGTTTCGGTGCTCGCGATGCGCGGCCAGGGGAAGTCGACGCTGCTGCGCGTCGCCGCGGGGATGCAGCGCCCCGACGCCGGCAGGGTCCTGCTCGACGGCGATGACCTGTGGCTTCTCGGTGACGCGCTGCGCCAGCAGTTGCTTCGCGGGCGAATCGCCTGGGTGGAGTCCTCCCCGCCGGGGGTCGATGTGAGCGTGCTTGAGCACGTCGTCGTGCCGCTGCTGGTCGGGCGTGCCGCACGGCGCGGCGCTCACGCGCGAGCGCGCGCGGCCCTTGAGCGCGTCGGCGCTGCCGGGTGCGCCGGGCAGCGCTGGGAGGAGCTCTCTGACTGGGATCGCGCGCTCGTCGCGATCGCCGCGGGGGTCGTGCGCCAGCCGCAGTTGCTGGTGGTGGACGATCTCACCTCCACCCTGGGGCTAAAGGAGACAGACGAGGTCACGCGCCTGTTGCACTCCCTCGCCAGGGAGACCGGGGCGGCTGTCTTGATGGGGGTCTCCGACGCCAACGCGACGCAGTGGTCTGATCGCATAGCGACGCTCGCCGGCGGGGAGCTGCTTGAGAACGCGGATGCAGGTGAGTCCGATCCGGGCAAGGTAGCGAGCCTCGCCGATCACAGCCGTCTGCGGTCCTCCTGATGCTTGAGCTGCGCGATCTCGTGCTGCACTATCCCGGCGGCGGGGATGAGCCCGTGCGTGCCGTCGACGGCGTGTCGCTGTCGATCGCCCGTGGAGAGCTCGTCGCGCTGTATGGGCCAAGCGGCTCGGGTAAGACGACGCTCTTGATGTTGATCGCGGCGCTGCTACGACCCGACAGCGGCGCCGTGGTGTTCGAGGGCCGCGAGATATCCGCGCTTTCCGATGACGAGCGGGCGCGCTACCGCCTGCATGACATCGGCTACGTAGACCAGGCCTCCGACCTGCTCGACGGTGCCAGCGCACTGCAGAACGCCGCAATGAAGCTCTGGCTAACACGGTCGGGGCGCCGCGGCGAGCGTGAGGTCGAACCGCTGCTCATCCGCCTCGGTCTCGGCGAGCGCCTGGAGCACCGGCCCGATCAGCTCTCGATGGGCGAGCGCCAGCGCGTCATGATCGCGCGCGCCCTCTCGACCGGCCCCCACCTGGTGCTCGCCGATGAGCCCACCGGCAACCTCGATACCCAGCGCAGCCGCGAGGTCCTCGAACTTTTGGCCGAGCTCTGCCGCGAGCGCCGCCTCGGCGTGCTGCTCGCCACCCACGACCCACAGGCCACCGTGTTCGCCGACCGCGTCTTCGAGCTGCGCGACGGCAAGCTCGGGGAGTATGAGCCCGAGCACATCCTCGCCCCACTTGACAGGCGGCTCTCCTCGTGAGGCTCACCAGCATCGCGCACCTCTACCGCGTGCGCCTGCGCTCCAGGGTCGTGCTCGTGCAGGAGCTGCTCGCCCTCGCGGGGATCGCCGTCGGCGTCGCGCTGCTGTTCGCCTCGCAGGTCGCCAGCGCCAGTCTCAACGGATCGGTGCGCCAGCTCACCAGGGGGGTGGTGGGCAACGCCCGCTACCAGCTCGACGCGCGCGACGAGCATGGGTTCCCCGCGGGGCTGCTCGGCGAGGTCCAGCGTCTGCCCGGGGTGCGCGTGGTGGTGCCGATCCTTGAGGAGCACGCCGGCCTGATCGGCCCCGGCGGCCAGCAGTCGGTGGACTTCATCGGTGTCGACCCGCGCTTCGCGCGAATCAGCGGGCGGCTGCTGCGTCACTTCAGCGCTGCGCAGCTCGCGGGACAGCGGGCGCTCGCGCTGCCCGCCCCGGTGGTTCGCGCGCTCGGCGCCGAGGTGCTGCAGCCGGTCGGGCTGCAGGTCGGCGCGAGCGTCAAGCCGGTTCTGATAGCCACCGAACTGAACGAACGCGACATCGGCTCGCTCGTCCACAGCCCCGTCGCGATCGCCCCTCTCACCTACGCCCAGCGCCTTACCGGCATGCAGGGTCGCCTCAGCCGCATCTTCGTGCAGGTCGCGCCTGGACGCGAACGGGAGGTGCACGCGGGACTCGTGCGACTCGCGGCAGGGCACATTAACGTCGAGCCCGCCGATTTCGAAGCGACGCTGTTCAGCGCCGCCGCGACACCGGTCAACCAGTCCACGCAGACCTTCGCCGCGATCTGCGCGCTTGTGGGCTTCATGTTCGCGTACTGCTCGATGCTGCTCACCGCGCATCTGCGGCGTGGCCTCGTGCGCGACCTGCGCCTGAACGGCGCGACCCGCCTGGATATCCTCAAGGCGCTGCTCTTCGACGCGCTCGTGCTGGGCGTGCTGGCTTCGCTGCTCGGCCTCGGACTGGGCGAGGTGCTTTCCCTCACGTTGTTTCACGCAAACGTCGGCTACCTGGCATTGGGGTTCCCCATCGGCTCGCAGCGCATCGTCACCTGGCAGAGCATCGCCATCGCCTTCCTCGGCGGCGTGCTCGCCGCGTGCGTCGGTGTCCTGCTTCCGCTGCGCGACTTGTGGCTGCCCTCCCTCTCACGCGCTCGCGGCCCCGAACTTTCCCGCCCGCCGCGCAGGAGATTCCTGCGGGCGTGGACGGTCGCCGTGCTCGCTGGCGGCGCGGCGTGCCTGGCGGTCACCACCGTCGTGCTGATCGCGGCACCGCAGTCGGCGATCGTCGGGATAGTGACGTTGATCCTTGCGCTGCTCTTGCTGCTGCCGCTCGTGCTCGACGGGCTTGTCGCTGCGTTCGATCGTCTGCAGCGGCCTCTGCTGTTGGCGTGGGGACGCGTGGCGGTGGTCGAGCTGCGCTCCGCCAAGAGCCGCTCGCGCTCGCTCGCTATCGCCGCGACTGGTGCTGTCGCGGTGTTCGGCAGTGTCACTATCCAGGGGTCCCACACCAACCTGCAGCGCGGCCTGGATCGCCTCGCCACCCAGCTCTCCACCTCCGCCGACCTGTGGGTGGCGCCGCCGGGGGCGCAGAACCTGCTGGCCACAACGTCCTTCCCCGCCACTAGTGCCGCGTCGCTTGCTCGGCTGCCCGGCGTGCGGGCCGTCGGTGAGTATCACGCGAACTTCCTCGACTACGGTAACCGCCGCGTGTGGGTGCTCGCGCCCCCCACGACAGCCGCGACACCGCTGCCGGCCAGCCAGCTCGTGCAGGGAAACGCGGCGCTCGTGAACGCCAGGCTCCGCGCCGGTGGCTGGGCGGTCCTCTCGCAGGCGCTTGCCGCCGAACACCACCTGCGCATCGGCGAGTCCTTTTCGCTGCCCGCGCCCGTACCGATGCGCTTCAGGCTCGCGGGGCTGAGCACGAACCTGGCGTGGCCACCCGGCGCCGTGATGCTCGACAGCCGCGACTACACAAGCGCCTGGGGCAGCACCGACCCCAGCGCGCTGAACGTGATGCTCGCCCCCGGGGCCTCGGCGGCCGTCGTGGCGCGCGAGGTGCGCGGGGCGCTCGGCCGCACATCGGGGCTTCAGGTCGAAACCGGGGCTGGGCGTGAGGCGCGCCAGCAGGCCGCCAGCCGTCAGGGCCTCGGGCGCCTCACGCAGATCTCGCTGCTCGTGCTGATCGCCGGGGTGCTGGCGATGGCGAGCGCGCTCAGCGCGCTGATCTGGCAGCGCCGCCGGCGCTTCGCGCGCATGAAGGTCGAGGGCTACAGCACCAGTGTGCTGTGGCGCGCGCTGCTGGCCGAGAGCGCCCTTTTGCTCGCCAGCGGCTGCTCGCTTGGCGCGCTCTGCGGCATCTACGGCCAGCTGCTCTTGAGTCACGCGCTGCTCAGCGTCACCGGCTTCCCCGTCATCTTTTCGCTCACGGGCGTGCTCGCCCTGCTCAGCTTCCTGCTCGTCACCGCGGTCGCCGCCGCGATCGTCGCCGTCCCGGGGTACCGTGCCGCGCGCGTAGCGGCCTACCCGTGGAGCGCCGCATGAGACCCGCCTAGCAGCGGCACACGCCCTCACGCGCAGGGCGCCCGATCGCGTAGATGACACTCATAGGCGGGCGTTTCGCGGCGTGGCTGATCTTCTACGCTCGGGGGATATAGCTACCCGGGGGAGATCGATCCGACGCCGCTCTCTCCGCAGCAGCTCTGGACGCTGATCGCTGCCGCGATCCGTCAGCTGCTGTGGGGGTCCAAGGCTGCCTCACGCGAGATCCGCGCCTGGCGCACACGCGCCGCCACCACCCCCGACCCCCTCCCGCGCGAGGACGCGCTCGACGCGATCGACCACAAGCGCGATCACACCGAGGGCGCCGCCCTGTTCTGGACACTGCCAGCCAAGCGCCACGCCCGTTTGCCCGCGCTGCTCATCGCCAGCCAGCTGATCGGCGACTACCTCGACAGCGCCAGCGAGCGCGCCATGCGCCACACAAGGGCCGACGGCCGGCCGCTGCACCGCGCGCTCACCGACGCGCTCGACCCCACCGCCCCCCTTCAGGACTACTACACCCGCCACCCCTGGCGGGATGACGGCGGCTACCTGTCCGCGCTCGTGCGGGCCTGCCGGACGGGATGCGCGGCGCTCCCCGGCTACCCCCACGTCCGCGGGGCGCTACTGCACGGTGCCGCCGGCTGCGCAGTCCAGAGCCTGCACCACGACCCCGACCCCGTGCGTCGCACGGCCGCACTGAAAGCCTGGGCGGCAAGCAACGAGGCCCCGCCGGCCCGCCCCGTCTGGTTCGAGCTCACAGCAGCCACCGGCGCGTTCACCCCCCACGCCCTGCTCGCGCTCGCCGCCGAGCCGTCCGGCGAGGACACCGTCAGCGCGATCGACAGCGTCTACCGCGGCCCGGTCGCGCTAGCCATCGCAATGCTCGACAGCTACGCCGACGAGGCCGAGGACGCCGCCAGCGGCGAGCACAGCTACATCGCGCACTACCCCAGCCCCGGCGCGGCCGACCGGCGCCTGCGGGAGATCGTCAACCATGCGCTCACCGCCGCACGCGAGCTGCCCGCCGGGCACCGCCACGCCCTGCTCGTCGCCTGCATGGTCGCGATGTATCTCTCAAAGGACGCCGCTGCGGGGTCGGCGCGGCGCGCGAGGTCCCGCGAGATCGCGCACGCCGGCGGCACGCTGACGGTTTGCCTCGCCCCGGTCCTGCGCCTCTGGCGAGCCACCCACTCGCACCGCATTCAGCGGGTGCAGCTACCAACGCCTGGGCTCGCACGCGCCGCGCTTCCGGCCGGCTCGCGCGCTCCCTCCGCCGTGCAGACACTCCTCTGCTGGCGCCGGCCGCTGTCCTACCTGGAGCGCTGCCGCGAGCGCTACGGGACCCCCTTCACCTACCGCCAGGTCGGACAGCCACCCCTCGTCTTCCTTGCCGACCGCGAGCACGTCAAGGCGCTCTTCAAGGCGCCCGCCGAGACCCTGCACCCCGGCGAGGGTGCCCGCACGATCGAGCCCATCGTCGGCCCCCGCTCCTTCATGCTCCTCGACGAAGACGAGCACCTCAAAGGACGCAGACGCATCCTCCCCGCCCTCCACAGCGACGCCGTCAACGAGCACGCCCAACTCGTGCGCGAACACGCCCGGCACGAGATCCACAGCTGGCCACACGACACCCCCTTCGCCACGCACCCCCGCCTGCGCGCGATGACGCTCAAGATCGCCCTGCGCACGATCTTCTCCACAACCGCTTCCGAGCGCCTCACCGTGCTGCACGAGCGGCTGCTCGCGACACTCGACGTGACAGGCAGCGCGGTGCTCTCCGAACCCCAGTTGCGCCACGGTCCAGGTCTGCGTGTCTGGCGGCGCTTCCTGCGCGCGCGAGCCGACACCGACGAGCTGATCCACACCCTTATCCAAGAGCGCCGAACGAACACCACTCAGCCACACGACACGCTCGGCACGCTGCTCGCCGCCCACGACGACGACGGCCGGCCGCTCTCCGGAGAGCGCATCCGCGACGAGCTCATGTCCATCATCCTTGCCGGGCACGAGACGACCTCCTCCCAGCTCGCCTGGGCATTCCAGCTCCTCGCGCACAACCCCCGCGCGCAGGCCCGCCTGATCGACGAGATCGACCACGACGAGCACCAGGAGTACCTCAGCGCCACCGTCCACGAGATCCTCCGCCACCGCCCCGTCTTCCTCTTCGCGATTCCCCGCGCCGTCAAGCAGCCATTCGAGCTCGGCGGCATCACCTACCACCCACCCACCCGGCTGCTCGCCTGCATCTACCTCATCCACCACGACCCCCACGTCTACCCCGACCCCCACGAGTTCCGCCCCGAGCGCTTCCTGGAGAAGCCGCTCGTGCCAGCCAACGCCTGGCTGCCCTGGGGCGGCGGACGCAAGCGCTGCCCCGGCCTGCACCTCGCGCTGCTTGAGATCCAGAGCGTGCTGCGCACCGTGCTCTCGCAGATGACCGTTCACCCCGCCAGCCGCCGCATGGAGCACGCTCGCTGGCGCAGCGTCATCGTCACCCCCCACGCCGGGTCGCGCGTCATCCTGCGCGCCCGTGAGACGCCACGCCGCCGCATGATGCTCGACCGCAGCACCCCGGCCGCCGAGGCTCCCTCTTGCGCGAACCAGAGCGACACGCAGACCAATCCGCTGTCTGAACATTTTTAGCGACGCCTCGCTAGAAACTCGTGTCCCCTACCGTCAGGATCGCTTCCTGCGCGATGACGGGTGTCTGCCACAAAAGCCGGGCCGCGTCGGCAGGGAACTGCCGACGGGTACCGCTGTCGGCCGTTCGCCTGGTGGCTCGGCGGCCGGCGCTCGTTGTCGCGCGCCGGAGCTACAGATCGCCTGGGGGTGTGGGGTGGGCGGCTGCTGCTCGTCGGGCCGGCCCACACCCTCCCCCTCCTCCTCCTCCCTTTCCCGGACGGGGACGTTGAGCTTGGGGGGTCGTCCCGGGGGCGGCGGGCGCGAGGGAACGCGCTCGCCGCCCCCCACCACCAGCCTGCAAGGCATCTCCGTGCCTCTCTCCGGCGCCCAGGTCCTGGGCGTGCTGCGCGAGGCAGCCGGCAGCAGCGGCTCGCGCGACATCCTCCTCGGACGCGTCGATGAGCTACGCGTCACCGTCGACGCCGCGCTCCATGACGCCGAGCTCAACGAGCGGGAGGTCTCGATCTCCACGCTCCGCGCACTCAGCGTCTTCTGCGCGTTCGCTCCGCGCGGCACCATCCGCGGCGTCATCGACGTCGGACGCGAACTCGGCATCGCGCACGCCACCGCCTACCGCTACGCACAAACCCTCGTCGAGGTCGGTCTACTCGAACAAGTCACCAGCGCACGCAAATACCGCATACCCCCCGCCACCACGACAGACAGCAGCGAGCCAGCGACCTGATGTCGAGGATGGGGCGCGACCCAGACACCGAGCGCTACACACCGAGCCTCAGCCACCCCCGCTACTCCGCCTCGCTTGAGCGCGCCCTGGAGATCCTCGACTGCTTCACCCCCCAACGACCCGTGCTCGGCATCGCCGACGTCGCCCAGAAGGTCGGCATGACCCCCTCCACCACCCACCGCTACATGTCAACGCTCGCCGTACACGGCTACCTCGCACAGGGTCCAGGCAGAAAGTACCGCCTCACGCTCGCCGTCACCGGACTCGGGCTCTCCGCGCTCGCCAGCACCAGCCTCGCCGAGCACGCCCGGCCCCACCTCCAAGACCTCCGCCGGCACACCACCTACACCACCAGCCTCGCCGTCCTCGACGGGCCCACCACCCTCTACCTCGACCGGCACCCCGGGCACCGCCGCCGCACCGGCCCCCTCGACCCCCGTCCCGGGTCGCGGCTGCCGGCCTACTGCACCGCCATGGGGAAGACTCTGCTTGCCTCACTCCCAGGGTACGCGCAGGGGGCGCTCATCAGCGAGATGCAGCTGCAACGGCGCACCACCAACACCATCACCAGCAAAACCGCGCTACGCGCCGAGCTCAAACTCCTCGCCCAAGAGGGCCTCGCCATCAACGACCAAGAGCACACCACCGGGATATGCGCCATCGCCGCACCCATATGCGAGCACACCGAAGTCACCGCCGCCATCAGCATCTCAGCGCCCGTCACCGCCATCACCCTGGAGGACATGGTCGAATACCTCACACCACACCTCCTCGCCACCGCCAGCCGCGTCTCCAGCCGGCTCGGGTACCGGCGCGCCGACGAGCGGATCGAGTAGCCCGGGTCATTTACGCTTCGCGACAGCGGTGCGCCCGATCAGGCGCACCAATCTCGCTTGACGTTCACTCGGAGCCCGGTTCCAGTTCGAGGATCTCAAGGCGTGCGGCTCGGCTCCGCGGCTCTCGCGACGCTGGCGGTCGGCACCGCTAGGACCCGGACCTTCTCGGTCCTCCCTTGAGAAGCCGTGCGATCGGGTGCGTAAATTCCGCCGGGGTCAGAGCGTTGACGTTCAACAGTCGCAGCCCATGCTTGCGATGTCCCAGCAAGATGGACGGGACGCCCCGCAGCCGCCACCTACGTCCGAGCCTTTCCCCGGCGCTCAGCTCGTCCGCGACCGTCCGCGAACGGACGGCGGCGATGGCCTGGGGCACGCTGAACCCGGGAACGGAGGCACCGACCTGTTCCAACAACGGCGGCCCAAGCCAGCCGGAGTTCTCTTCTTCCTGATTGGCCAAGACGTCATCGAGCACGTCCCACAGGTGATCCTGCAAGCCGGCCGCCAGGATGAACCGCTCACCGGTCACCGAATCAGGGCCGATGACGCTGAAGCCCTCCCAGCGGATCTGAAGCTTGCCCGTCCTCACGTAGCGTCTCACCAGCGTCGGGAGTACACGCGTGTGCCATTCCCGACAGAACCGACACTGCGGATCGCCGAAATACACCATCGTGACCGGCGCCACCGGGCTGCCGAGAACCTCGTCGTGCTGCGGGACACCCGCCAACGAGAGAGAAGAGCGTCTCACCGCGGCCTGCGACGCTGATACCGGCCCAGCCAGAGTCCAGAGCGCGAGGAGCACCGGCACAAGCCACAACCCCACACGCGTCGACCCGCCGGTCGTGGGAAAGCTGCCGATCACTTTCGCGATCCGGATCCTTGGCAGTGTGTGACAAGGAGAACGGTGCGTCTTCACGCACCCAGGCTAACAGACC
>DATBPO010000023.1:0-2035 GCA_036561265.1 Solirubrobacteraceae bacterium
CTGACCCAGCTCCTCGGGCGAGCGCGAGCCACCGGCCGCGAGCAGCTCCAGGTACTGGGGCACGAACTCCGCGCCGCGCTGCTCGTAGCGCTGGTAGACCGACAGCGCCAGGAGCTGGCCGTAGGCGTAGGCGTAGACGTAGCCGGGGGTGTTGATGAAGTGCGGGATGTAGCTCCACCAGGTGCGATAGCCCTCGGTGATCTCGACGGAGTCGCCGAGCATCTCGGCCTGGCTCTCGGCCCACAACTCGCCGATCCGCTGCACCGAAAGCTCGCCGTCCTCGCGCCGGGCCGTGTGAGCGAGGTCCTCGAAGCGGTTCATGGCGACCTGGCGGAAGACCGTGGCGATGGCACCCTCCAGGTTCTCCGCCAAAAGCGCCAGGCGCGAGGACGGCGAGGAGTCCTCTTCCAGGAGCCGTCCGAAGACGATGGTCTCGCCGAACACCGACGCCGTCTCGGCCAGGGTCAGTGGGGTCCCCTGGTGGAAGATGCCCTGCCGGGCGGCCAGCGCGAAGTGCACGCCGTGACCCAGCTCGTGCGCGAGCGTCAAGACATCGCGGCGGCGCGAGGTGTAGTTGAGCATCACGTAGGGGTGCACGTCGGGGGTGGCGGAGGCGCAAAAGGCCCCACCGCGCTTGCCCGGGCGCACCGGCGCGTCGATCCAGCGCTCGTCGTAGAAGCGCTGCACAAGGTCCCCCAGCTCTGAAGAGAAGGAGCCGTAGCAGTCGCGCACCAGCTCGCACGCCTGCGCGTAGCTGAACGTCACTTCATCCTGCGTCACCGCCGCCATGCGGTCGTAGTCCGCCAGGCGTTCCACCCCCAGCAGCTTGGCCTTCAGCCGGTACCAGCGCCGCGGCAGCTCGTAGCGCCCGCGCACGGCCTCGATCAGCGCAGCCACGGACTCGTCGCTGGCCTCGTTGGCGAGGTTCCGCGCGGCGAGCCAGCTGGGGTAGCGGCGCAGGCGATCGTCGGTGGCCTTATCCGCCAGCAGCGTGTTGAGCACATACCCGCGCGTGCGCAAGCCCGGCGCGAGCGCCGCCGTGACAGCCTCCGCGGTCGCGCGCCGCAGCTCGCGGTCGGGCAGCGCCAGGCGGCTCAAGGCCACATCGAGGGCGACGCGCTGTCTCGCGCCATCGCCCTCCCGACCGGACTGTCCCGCCCCGGCGGCCTGTCCGTCCTCCTCCGGCAGCTCCACCTCGATCGCCGAGGTCAGCTCCTCGAACAACCGCGCCCACGCGCCGCTGCCCGTGACCGACTTCTCCGCGAGGATCTTCTCCTCGGGCTCACTCAGCAGATGCTCGCGGTAGCGCCTCACGTTGTGCAGGTGATGGCGCGCGAAATCCAGCTCAGGCCCCTGCACCAACTCGTCCGCGCGGGCATCGGGGAGCGCGGCCCACTCCAACTCAAAAAATAAGAGCTTCGTCTCGATGGACGTTCCCTGCTCCTGCACGCGCTGCAGGAGCGCACCCCGGGCCGGGTCGGCCGTGTCGGTGGAGAAGCGCAGCGCCGCATACGTGCCGGCCCGCCCGATCAGATCGTGGATCGCGCCCAGCTCGTGCATCGCCTGCGCCAGGCCCGCGCCGTCGAGCTCCGAGAGCTTGCCCGCGTAGCGCTCCGCGAAGCCCTGCGCGCGTCCCTGCGCCTCCTGCAGCTGGCGCTCGATCCCCGCATCGCCCTCCCCGTCGACGAGCGCATCGAGGTCCCAGGCGGCCTGCTGCAGCTCGAGGTCGGCGGGCTCTGAGTCGGTTGCGCTGGCCATGATCCCGGCAGCTTAGCTTGGTTGACCGCGACCCCCGCCGCGCAGCGCGCCTGTCGTGCCGCGCCGTCCGAGACACGTCCTAGCATCGTCGGCCCAATGCACGCGACCACCCCAAGCGTCTTCCTCATCGCCCGCCCCTCGATCGACGTGGAGGGCATGCGCTCCTACCTACAGGACGTGGGCGGCGAGTCGTGGCTGGAGCGCCGGCTGGGCGAGTCGGACGGCGGAGGCTCGTTGAACGGCGGCGAGCTGCTGGTGGAGTTCGGCGGGCGCGCCT
>DATBPO010000024.1:0-7278 GCA_036561265.1 Solirubrobacteraceae bacterium
ATGCCTTGAGCGACGACATAGTTCGAGCGCGCAGAGCAAAGATCGCCGACGGGGACTGGACGGCATGGACCAACGCGGCAGACGATCTTGAATCAGCGGCGAGGAAGATGAAGACGCTCAAGCGTGAGATGGGCGCCGCTGTCGATGCCGCCACGTCACGCACATATAACCGACGACTCATGCTTGCCGGCGTCGCCCTAAGCGGGGTGCTCGGAGTAGGGCTCACGCTCGTCGTTCAAGCGATCGCGTCGTAGCAGCGGCAGCTTCCGCTCCGCCTCGGAGCAGGAGTTCTCTGCTGGCTCGCCAGCCAGTATCATGACTGCGGACACTATGAGGGATGGCTATGACTTCGACTGGCTGGTGATTGGCAGCGGCTTTGGCGGCAGCGTGTCGGCGCTGCGCTTGTCGGAGAAGGGCTATGCGGTGGGCGTGCTGGAGTGCGGGCGGCGCTTCGCGGACGATGAGTTCCCGAAGTCCACAGGCGACTTCCGCCGCTACTTCTGGCGCCCGAAGCTGGGGATGAAGGGCATCTTCCGCCTGACGACGTTCAGAGATGTCTCGGTCGTCTCGGGCTGTGGGGTGGGCGGCGGCAGCCTGGGCTACGCGAACACGCTGTACGTGCCGCCGAAGGCGTTCTTCGAGGACAGCCAGTGGTCGGGGATGGCCGATTGGGAGCGGGATCTGGCCCCCCACTACAGCGAAGCGCAGCGGATGCTGGGCGTGGTTCAGAACCCGCACGACGATCCGGCGGACCAGCTGCTGCGCGAGCTGGGCGAGGAGCTGGGCGTCTCTGACACCTACCAGAAGACCCCGGTGGGCATCTTCTTCGGAGAGCCAGGAGAGGAGGGCAGGACGGTGGCGGACCCGTTCTTCGGCGGGGAGGGCCCGGAGCGCAAGGGCTGCCAGCTGTGCGGACGCTGCATGGTCGGTTGCCCGCACGGCGCGAAGAACACGCTGGTGAAGAACTACCTGCACCTGGCGGAAGGGCGCGGCGCGGAGGTGATGCCGGAACGCACGGTGGTGGACATCAGACCGTTGGGCCCACCCGACGGCAGCGACGGGTATGAGGTGGAAAGCGTGCGTAGCGGCGCGTGGCTGCGCAAGGAACGCAGGGTGCAGCGGGCGCGCGGCGTGGTCGTTTCAGCCGGTCCGCTGGGCACGAATACTTTGCTGCAGCGCTGCCGCCTGAACGGCTCGCTGCCGGCGATATCGGAGCGCCTGGGCGAGCTGGTGCGAACGAACAGCGAGGCGATCCTCACGGTGACGGTGCCGGAGGACTACCCGGATGATCTGACCAAGCGGGTGGCGATCACGTCGAGCATCTACCCGGACCCGCATACGCACATCGAGACGGTGAGCTACGGCAACGATGGCGACTCGATGCGGATGCTGTACACGCTGATGGTGGGCGATGGCACGCGCCTGACGCGCCCACTGAAGCTGCTGGGGCAGATCTTGCTGCACCCCAAGCGCCTGATGCAGGTGCTGTTCGCCAAGCACTGGTCGCGGCGCACGATCATCCTGCTGGTGATGCAGACGCTCGACAACGCGATGGCGCTGCGCCCCAGGCGCGGCCCCTTCGGCACGCTGTGGCTGCGCACCGAACAGGACCCCGAGAAGCCGATCCCCACCTTCATCCCCGTCGCCAATGAGGCGGCGGCGTGGCTGGCCAAGCGCACCGGCGGCATCCCCCAGAGCGCCCTGACGGAGGCCCTGTTCAACATCCCCACGACGGCCCACATCCTGGGCGGTGCGGTGATCGCAAGCGACCCCAGCCGCGGCGTGGTGGATGCCCACCAGCGGGTGTTCAACTACGAGAACCTGCTGGTCTGCGACGGCTCGGCGATCCCCGCCAATGTGGGCGTGAACCCAAGCCTGACGATCACGGCTTTGGCGGAGCATGCGATGAGCCATGTGCCCGAGGCACACGACCGGGCGCAGACACAAGTGCTCCACTCGACAGCCTGAGGTCAGCCGGCCCACGAAGCGACACGAGCGCGTTGAGCACGCCGCCTGCGCCGGCGCGAAGCTGAGCGATGGTGCGCCAGGTGCCAGAGTGCGTGCGGCGTTGCAGCTGCGCAAGGCGGCCGGTTCCAGCGAGCAACGCCCACACCCGCACGTGCTGGCGATCGACGCGCAGCGGATCGAATGGGAAGGCGAAGCCGGTGAGAAAGGGCTTGGGCTGAGCGAGCGCTGGATCGGAGTGCCCATCGAGCACCCCGGCCGAGTAGAGACCGGCGGGGCGCAACAGCTCAAGCGCGGGGCCGGTGGGGGCGCTGAGGCTGAGGCTGGGATAGGGGTCGATCAGGAACTCCCAGGTGACGAGGCTGGCGCCGGCGACCCAGAGGCGGTGAAGCGCGCGTGATACCCAGGCGGCCTGCAGGCTGCGGGGCACGCCGTGGGGCGATTGCGGGGCGCTCTGCCAGTTGAGCTCGGTGACCCAGAGCGGCTTGGGGCGCGCGGGCAGCACGGTGCGGCGGCGTTCGGCGAGGCGCAGCAGCGCGGTGACCTTGGCGATGTCGGAGATGGAGGCGTCGAGCGCGGAGGCGGCGGGGACGTCGGGGTCAAAGACGGAGAGGGGGTGGAAGGCGAGCACGTCGAAGCGCGGAGGCTCAGCGCAAAGCTGTGGTCCTGGAGTCGAGCGGCCGCGACGTTTGCCTCGCCCGCCGCGATGTCCACCTCGCTCCGAGTGGGTGGAGCCTTGCAGGCAGAGCATGCCGCGCAGGAAGCTGATGGGCGCCATCGCCCCGACCCCTTCGCGTTCCCCCTCGGGAGCGATGCCGGCGGCGATGACGGTGTCGGCGGGCGCGACCGATTTGACGCCGTCGTAGAAGCCGTCGAGCAGTTGCCGGTAGAGCAGTGGCGAGAAGGCGCTCCAGCTGCGGCCGCGGGCGACCCATTGGGGCTCGAGGTAGCGGGCCAGGTTGGGCTCGTTCCAGGCCTGGAAGAGGCGCACGCGCGGCAACGCACGGCCCCCGAGGAGCGGATCGGGGAAGGCGCCGCTGTAGCGACGGGCGAGGGCTGCGGCGAAGTCGCGCAGGGCGGCAGGACTGGGCGCCCAACTGCCGGGGTACGCGTAGGTCCAGCGGTGGGGGGCTTCGGCGAAGGCGGGGGCGTGGGATACGACGAGCAGGGGCTCGAGACCCGCGGCCGCCGCACTGCGCACCGCCGCATCGATGCGCGTGAAGTCATATGCGGTACCGGCGGGATCGGTGGCCTGAAAGCCGGCTGGCGGCGCGGCCTGCACGATGTCGCGCCAGTTGACGGGAATGCGCACGAGGTCGGCGCCGGCAGCGCGACTGTCGCCCATGGCGAGCGCGCGCACGGCGGGGTCTTCGCTGAGCATGAGCCCACCGTCGGAGGTGCCGCGCGCGAGCCCGCTATGCGGGAAGGGCCCGTAGAGCAGCGCACGATCCTGGGCGCGCACGAGCGAACGCGGGGTGTGCGCCGGCACGGGTCCGGGCGCGGGCTGCACGCCGAAGGGCCGCGGCGGCCCGTCGGGCCCGCTGCGCGAGGGCTGGGGCAGCACCAGGGGTGGCTGCAGCCAGAGCACGGCGGAGAGCAGCGTGAGCGCGGTGCGCGCCCGAAGCCTGCGCGGCACATCCGCGGAGCCCGGCATCGGCGCCAGCCTCCAGTCCGGCTAGCTGTGCAGCGTGACGGGGCGCTGTTCGAGCGCGAGCTTGGCGCCGCCGGCGCTGATGAGGGTGGTGACGAGCACCGCCTTGATGCGCTTGGCGTGCTTGAGCTTGCGCCGTCCGGTGGCGGTGGGGTGCAGCACGATGGAGACGGTGCCGGCGGCGGCGGCCTTGGCGGAGCCGCGGGCGAGCAGCAGGGCCGGGGGCTTGCGCTTGGGATGGCGGGCGTGCTTGGCGGCGGCGAAGGCCGGCACGTTCCCCCCCTGCTGGTAGAGGTCCTGAACGACAGTGCCGGGCTGGTTGATGGTGACGTGGTTGAGCCAGCCGGAGGCGAGCAGCTTGTGAATGGTGGTGTGCGCGAGCCGCGCGAGCGCGCCGAGCAGCGCGGGCGGGGCGGGCGGAGCGGGCGGGACCGGGGGCAGCGGGCAGGCGCCGACGGGCCGGTCGTTCTCGCTTGAGTAGGTGAAGGTGGCGCCGCCGGCGAGGGGGGTCTGCAGCGACTCAGTGGCCCACACGGTCTGCCCGGCGGCGAGCGGCGCGAGGAAGGCGCCGGCGTAGGCGGTGCCGGAGAGCACGGTGACCTGCGCCTGGCCGGAGCTCGTCTGGCGCAGTTCGGAGTGGCCGTAGGGGTCGGTGTGCAGGAGCAGCGAGTAGAAGCCGCCTTCGACGGTTTGCCCCGCGGAGCGCTGCCCAGAGAAGTTGACGGAGCCGGCGCAAACGGTGGGATCGAGCGTTGGCATGCCGTCGTAGACGACGGAGCCGATGACGTTGCCGATGGGAGACTCCACGGTGACGACGTCGCCGACCTGGGGCACCTGCGAGAGCCAGGCGCCTTCGTTGCCGGTGTCGCGCGCCACGACGATGCCGCCGCGCACGATGGAGACGGCAACCGAGGAGCTGGGATGCACGTGCGCGCTGGTGTGCACGATCGCGTATTCGGGCTGCGTGCTCTCACCCTCGACGATGGAGAGCGAGTATTCGGGCCCTTCGTGACTGGAGTTGGCCTGCGCGGGGGCGACAGGCGCAGCGAGGCCGCCGACCGCGAGCAGCGTCAGGCATGCGGCACGCAACAGAGCGGAGCGAAGTGGGCGCAGAGCGGAGCGCAGTGAGCGAGCAGCAATCGAAGGCATGGCCACGTGATCGTTCGGCCAGCCGAGATGTTTAGCCTTGGACGGAAACTTGGACGCTAAGCGCGCCCACCGGCCATGGCCGGCAGAATCACCAAGGTGTCGCCATCGCCCACGGCCGTCTCGAGCCCTTCGAGCACGCGCACATCCTCGTCGTTGAGATAGACGTTGACGTAGCGGTTGAGCTCGCCCTCGGCGGAGAAGAGCTGGCTCTCGGTGGCGGGGTGGCTGGAGGCGAGATCGCGCAGGATCTCCCCGACGTTGCCGCCGGAGGCGCTGACCTCGCGCTCGCCGCCGACGGAGGCGCGCAGGACTGGTGGAATCTTGATGGTCGCCATACGGTCGCGCAGACTACCGACTACCCGGCTGCGGCGCAGAACGCCTCGTAGTCCGGGAAGACTCCCATCTCCGCATCGGAGATGGCGTCGGGCGGACGCGAGCAGATGGGGCAGTCGGGGTCGCGGCGGACCTTGACCTCGCTGAGGGTGGCGGCGAGAGCGTCGTAGAGCAACAGGCGCCCGATGGCGGGATCGCCGATGCCGAGGATGAGCTTGACGACCTCGGTGGCCTGCAGCAGCCCCATGGTGCCGGGGAGCACGCCGAGTACGCCGTTGGCGCCGCAGGAGGGCGCGAGCTCGGCCGGCGGGGGCTGCGGGAAGAGGCAGCGGTAGCAGGGGCCCTCGTAGGGCTTGAAGATCGAGAGCTGCCCGTCGAAGCCGAGGATGGAGGCGGACACCACGGGGATCTGCAGGCGCACGCTGGCGTCGTTGAGCAGGTAGCGGGTGGGGAAGTTATCGACGCCGTCGACGATGATGTCCCAGCCCTTGATGGTGTCCATGATGTTCTGAGCGTCCAGCCGGAAGGGGTACTTGACCACCTGCACGTCGGGGTTGAGCGCGTGGATGGTCTCCTCGGCACTGTCGACCTTGGGGATGCCGATGCGCGCGGTGGAGTGGATCACCTGGCGCTGCAAATTGGAGAGATCGACCTCGTCGTCGTCGACGATCCCGAGCGTGCCCACGCCGGCAGCCGCCAGATAGAGAGCGGTGGGCGAACCCAATCCCCCGGCTCCCAGCAGCAGCACCTTGGCGTCGAGCAGCTTGACCTGCCCCTCGACCCCGACCTCGGGCATCAGCAGATGCCGTGAGTAACGCTCGCGCTGTTCGGCGCTGAGCGCACGCGGAACCTCGACCTCATAGCCGCGGTCCTTCCACAGCGTGATGCCGCCGGTCATCGATGCCACGTTGGTGTAGCCCAAATCGTCGCGCAAGGTGCGCGCGGCCCAGGCTGAGCGGTTACCCGACTGGCAGTAGAGGACGACCTGTGCGTCGCGATCGGCGACGGCGGCCTCGATGCGTGTCTCCAGGTAGCTCTTGGGCACATGCTTGGCCCCCGGGATGTGCCCGGCCGCGAACTCCTCGACCTCGCGCACGTCGATCAGCACGGGCCCCTGCGCCTCCTGCTCCTCGATCCCGCCAGGTCCATTACCGTTGGAAGCCGCCTGCGGCCCGTGCCCATTGGCGGACACGCCGGCCAGCACAACCTCGCCCCTGGCAACAGCCAGCTGCTCGTGCACGACACCCGGATCGATCTCCTCGATCTGGCTCTTGACCTGGCGGAGCAACTCCGCACCGGACGGGCTCATCGCAAAACTCCTAAACCTCGGTCGGCTTTCATGGGAACTTCACAAAGTATAGCGGCCGAGCCGATGATCTAGCATGCATCGTGGAAGCAGGCGTCGATCGCATGGTCCATGGTCTGCTTCCAAAGTTTGCGCGGCATTGCGACTTCAGCCGGCGAGCAGGTCGAAGACCTCCCAGGCACGCTCACCGACGCGACCACGCCGCCGCAGCATGGCCCTGTGCACACGTTGCTTGTCGAAGTAGTCCTCGATCGCGCTTCGCACGACCGCCGAGGCCGACCTGTCCGTCGCTAAGGCAAGCGCCTTGAGCGCTTGAATCTGGTCATCGGACAGACACACGCTGATCGTTGTCATGAGGCGCCACACCGTCCCTTGTTTCGTTGATGTCATATCCTTTAGAGGACAACTGTCTATCAGACAGAAGTACTCAAATACACCTCAGAACTGCGGGCGCGCAAGTGCTGCCGAATGAAAAGCCCGCATTTTGCGTTAAGTATCGCCCTCTCTGGCCCCGCCGACTAGCCACCGCCTCTCTGGACCTAATGACCAGCCTTAGAGCATTCTCGGACAGGATGACCGCCTCAGATCAGACCCTGGCCCTGGCCATAAAGCGCCTGCGGATGGAGCGTGGCATCACCCAGGAATCACTAGCGTTCCAGGCGGAGGTCACGATCGCCACCCTGTCGCGCATCGAACGAGGGGTGACCAACCCGGCGTGGCCGACTCTCCGGAAAATCGCAAATGCCCTCGCCATCACCCCCGTCGAGCTCATCACCGCCGCGGAAGACGCACGCGGGCAGACGCCTGAGCAGAACTGAGGGGGCAGCCGACGGGCTATGGCAGGGGTTAGTCCTTACTATGGTGAAGAAATGGC
>DATBPO010000025.1:0-3237 GCA_036561265.1 Solirubrobacteraceae bacterium
CGGCAACCCCGATGCCGACGCCAAGGGCTATGTGAAGATGCCCAACGTCAACACGGTCACCGAAATGGTCGACCTCATCTCCGAGTCGCGCGGCTACCAGTCGGACGTCACCGCGATGCAGGCGGCCAAGTCGATGTTCACCTCAACGCTGGGGCTGTTGAAGTGATCGTGCCCCCCATCGGCGCTATTGGCCAGATGGCGACGAACCAGCTCGGCGCGAGTCAGCCGAGCGCGGGCCAGCTTGAAGGCATCGGCCAGGGCGCTCCCGCTGGCGCACCCGAACCCACGCTTGGCGGCACCGCTGGAGCGGGCCCGGGCAACGGCTTCAGCGGCGCCCTCACCGACGCCATCTCCTCGCTTGAGAAGACCCAGCAGAGCGGCGACACCGCGGCGCAGGGACTGGCGACCGGCACCGTCAGCGATCCGGAGAGCGCGGTGGTGACCGTGCAGGACGCCCAGCTGGCGATGCAGCTTGCCTCGCAGCTGCGCAACAAGGCCGTGGAAGCGGCTACGAGCATCTTCCAGACACAGGTGTAATCCATGCCCGTCGCCCAACTCGCCTCCAGGCTCTCTCCCCGCGGATGGTTGATCGCCGGCGGCTCCTTCGTCGCCTCGGTACTGGTCATCTACCTGTTTCTGCACATGGTCTCCAAGCCAAGCTACGCCACGGTGGCTAGCGGCCTGAACCCGGCACAGACGGGCAAGATGACGAGCGCTCTAGATCAGCACGGCATCTCCTATCAGCTGGAGAGCAACGGCACGGCGCTGGCGGTGCAGTCAAACCAGACGGCCCAGGCGCGCGTGGCACTCGCAAGCGCCGGCGTGCTTGGCGGCGCCCACCCCAATCTGTCGCTGTTTGAAAAGCAGAACCTCGGCGAAAGCAACTTCCAGCAGCAGGTCAACTACCAGCGCGCCATGCAGGGCCAACTGGAAGAAACGATTGACAACGTGCAGGGCGTCTCCGGCGCGCAGGTGCAGCTCGTGCTGCCCTCGCCGCAGGCGCAGCTGTTCGCCTCCAGCCAGACGACCGCCAGCGCCGCGGTGCTGCTGGCGGGCACCACGTCGCTTGACCCCGGCTCGGTGCGCGGCATCGCCCAGCTCGTGGCTTCGAGCGTCCCCGGATTGTCGCTGAGCAAGGTCACGATCACCGACGGCAGCGGACAGCTCCTGTGGCCCGCGGCCGGCTCGAGCGGCGCCGGTGGCGGCGAAGCTACCAAGCAGGGCGCGCAGGAACGCTACGACGCCAGCATGGGCGCCAGCCTCAACGCGATGCTCGCGCAGACGCTCGGCCCGAACAAGGCGCAGGTGCAGGTGTACGCGGACATGAACGTCAACCACACGACCGAAGAAAAGCTCACCTATGGCAAGAAGGGTGTTCCGCTGCAGCAGAGCAAGGACCTCGAGACCCTCACCGGGAACGGCGCGGGCGGGGGTGCGGCGACGGGTACAGCCAACATCCCCGCCTACGCGCAGACGGGCGCCGGCGGCAAGTCCAACTACAAGCACGAAATCACCAACACCTCGCTGGGAGTGGAAAAGACCGTCACCCACTCCACGGTGGCGCCGGGCGAAATTAACAACCAGCACGTGTCGGTGCTGCTCGACAAGTCGGTGCCCGCGGCGTCGGTACCGGCGATCAAGGAAGCCATCAGCAACGCCGCGGGCCTTCAGCCCAAGCGCGGCGACACGGTTGCGGTCGCGCAGATGGCCTTCGCCAAGCCCGCCACACCCGCCGCGGGAGCGGCCGGCGGAATTATCGGCTACGCCAAGTACGCGGTGATCGGGCTGGCTTCGCTGCTCTTCCTGTTCTTCACCACGCGCTCGCTGCGCAAGCGCGAGAGCGAGGAGATCGACAACGAGCCGGTGTGGCTGCGCGAGCTCGAGCTGCCCGTGCGCCTCTCCGAGCTCGAGCGCGAAACCTCGGCCCCCACCGAGGTCCATGTCCCCGTGCCGGTGGGCGGCACCAGCGGTATGGGCGGCACCAGCGGTGTGGGCGCGGACGCACCCGTGCGCCAGCGCGTCGAGCAGCTCGCGCAGGAGAACCCCGACCGCGTTGCACAACAGCTGCGCAACTGGATGCAGGAGGACTAGTGATGAGCAAGGCGTTCACGCCAGCTGAACGGGGCGAGTGCGATCACAGCTGCATCCGAGCCGGCGTGACCGTGAGGCAAGCCTGATGGCCATCGAGCTGCCAGCCGTCGAGGAGCCAGCGGGCCTGCCGGCGCGCACCAATGCGCGCATCTCCGGGCGGCGCAAGGCAGCTGTGCTGATGGCTGCCCTTGGCTCCGAGCGCGCTGCCGTCGTCATGCAGCACATGCGCGAGGAGGAGATCGAGGGGCTCTCCTTGGAGATGGCCAAGCTGAGCACCGTGCAGGAGGAGACGACGGAGACGATCTTCAACGAGCTCGCCGCGCTCAGCAGCTCCGACGGTGGCGGCGAAGTGGCCGGCGGCATCGACTTCGCGCGCGACGTGCTCGAGCGCGCGCTCGGCGCAGAGCGCGCGGAGGAACTGATCGGGCGCCTGTCGACGGTCATCGAGATGCGACCCTTCGAGTTCCTGCGCCGCACGCAGCCCGAGCAGATCGTTGCCTTCCTGCGTACCGAGTCCCCGCAGACGATGGCGCTGGTGATCGCCAACCTGCACACAGTGCTGGCCGCGCAGGTGCTGGCGCAGCTGCCCGAGGAGCTGCAGCCTGATGTGGCACTGCGCATCGCACGCATGGGTGAGACGAGCCCACGCACGATTCAACAGGTCGAGGAGATCATGCGCCAGAAGCTCACGACGCTGGTGGAGCAGGAGTACACCTCCGCCGGCGGCACCAAGGCGCTGGCGGACATCCTCAACCACGCCGATCGCCCCACCGAGCGCAACGTCCTCGACCACCTGAGCTCGACCGATCAGAACCTGGCCGAGCAGGTCAGGCGCATGCTGTTCGTGTTCGAGGACATCGTCAAGCTGGAGGAGCGCGCGATCCAGCAGGTGCTGCGCGAGGCCAACCAGAAGGATCTCGTGTTGGCGCTGCGCGGCGCGCCGGAGCCGGTCAAGGAGATCATCATGGCCAACATGTCAGAGCGCGGCGCGGCGATGCTGGTTGAGGAGATGGAGGTCCAGCAGCCCCAGCGCAAGCGCGATGTCGATGAGGCCCAGGGCCGCATCGTGGCCGTCGTGCGCAAGCTCGAGGAGGCCGGCACAATCGTGCTCTCCGGCGAGGGCGAGGAGAGCGAGGACGTTGTCTG
>DATBPO010000026.1:0-5542 GCA_036561265.1 Solirubrobacteraceae bacterium
TTGAAGTGGTGTCCCGATGACTGAGCTGCTCGTCACCTACCCCGCCGGCAGCACCGTCGAGCGCTCGACGGTGACGGCGGTGACGCGCAGCGACGGGCACGCGCTCTTCGCCGTGGCGCGCACCCCCTGCCACCCCGAGAGCCCGCGCTGGCCCGACCAGCCCGAAGATCGCTGCACGCTCGAATACAACGGGACGCAGAGCGCGATTTCAGTTCAGGAGGGCCATCTGCCGGGCGATGAGCCCTGCGTGCTGCATAGCGTGCCCGCCGAGCTGGCGCCTGCGGTGGGCGAGCAGGTGACGCTGCGCGTGGATGAGCACCGCCGGGAAGCCCTTTCCCGCAGCCACTCGCGCTGCCATCTGGTCAGTCTGGCGCTAAATGCGGCGCTGCGCGAGGCGTGGCGCAAGGAGCCGCCGGCGCGGGACTCGCTCGGCAACCCGGACTTCGACAAGCTCGCGATCGTCTCCAGCAAGATCGACGAGGGTGGCTCGCTGGACTCCTACCGTGTGGGGAAACACGTACGCAAGTCCGGTTTCAACGTGGACGCGCTGAATGATCCCGAAGCCCTCGCGGAGCGGGTCAAGGAACTGTCGCGTGGTTGGCTCTTGTCAAGCCCGACGATATCCGTGACCCCCGGTGAGTGCCCGCTCACAGAGCGCCGCACGTGGACGTGCGAGCTGCCCGGAGCGACGGCGAGCTTCCCCTGCGGAGGCACCCATCCAAGCCGGATGGAGCCCGACGAGGGTCTCGAAGTGCGGATCGCCTGGGATCCCGGCGAGCGATGCCTGGAGATGCGGGCAGGGAGCAAGACTTTTCACTTGTAGAATGTTTATGATTGAGAACATCCGAACTTCGAAGTAGGATAGGAACAAGGACCAAAGTCGGACATAGTTTCTCTATCGTGCTAATGGATCAATCTAGGTCATCCGCGGCACACGGACAGGGGCCAAAGGAAATAAATGCCAAGAACAAGTTCACATACTGAGAAAGCCAATGGAGAGTGGGCCCGGGTCGTGCCAAGTCTGCGCGAACCGCGCTACTCGCAGTCGCTGGAGCGGGGCCTGGCGATCCTGGCCTGCTTCACGCCCGAGCGGCCGGTACTCGGGATCGCGGACATCGCCGATGAGCTCGGCATGAGCCGCTCGACCACGCACCGCTACGTGATCACGCTGGTGGCGCTGGGCTACCTCGAGCAGGGCGCCTCGCGCAAGTACCGCCTGGGCCTGCGCGTAACGGACCTGGGGATGTCGGCGCTGAACTCCACGGGCCTGCGCGAGCACTCGCGTCCGTACCTGGAGGAACTGCGCCAGAGCACGAGCTACACCGTCAACCTCGCGGTGCTCGACGGTCCGGAGATCCTGTACGTCGATCGCGCCCGCAGCTACCGCCGCGGGCAGAACCAGATCGACCTGGGCCTGCGCCTCGGTTCGAGACTGCCGGCGTACTGCACCTCGATGGGCAAGCTGCTGCTGGCCTACCTGCCCGAGAGCGAGCAAAAGGACCTGATCGGCGACATGAAGCTGGCCAAGCGGGCGCCCAACAGCATCACCAGCAAGAAGGCGCTGCGCAGCGAGCTCGAGCACGTGCGCGAGGAGGGCTTCGCGGTCAACGACGAGGAGCTGGCCCCCGGCCTGCACTCGATCTCCGCGCCCGTGCGCAGCGAGGGCAACGAGGTGGTGGCCGCCGTCAACATGGCAGCGCACAGCTCGATGATCTCGCTGGAGGAGCTTGTCGACCACCTGGGCCCGCACCTGGTGTCCACGGCCGACCGCATCTCCGCCCGCCTCGGTTATCGCCGCGACGACGAGCGCGAGTAGGGGCTTAAGAAGCCAGCTCGCCCGCCCGCAGGAGCACCGCGTCGATCATTGGCGCGGTGAGCTTGCCGGTGAAGGTGTTCTGCTGGCTGGGGTGGAAGCAGCCGAGGAGGGCGAATCGTCCGCGGTGGTCCTCGGCGCCGTGCCCAAAACGCGGTCGCGGTCGTGGCATGGGCTCGCCGTCGAGCTCTGAGCGCAGGCGCAGGGCGGCGTCCCAGGCGAAGGCGCCGAGACAGACGACGACACGTACGCTCGGCAGCAGCCTCAGCTCGCGCACGCTCCAGGGCAGGCACTTATCGCGCTCCTGCGTGGTGGGCTTGTTGGCGGGCGGCGCACAGCGCACGGCGGCAGTGATCCAAGCGTCGTGCAGCTGCAGGCCGTCATCGAGGCCCGTGGAGGTGGGCTGGTTGGCATAGCCCGTGCGGTGCAGCGAGGCGAAGAGGAAGTCCCCGGAGCGATCGCCCGTGAAGATGCGCCCCGTGCGGTTGCCGCCGTGCGCGGCGGGGGCCAGACCGAGCAGGGCCATGCGCGCCGCGGGGTCGCCGAAGCCGGGCAGGGGATGCGCGGCATAGTGCTGCCCCGCAAAGGAGGCGCGGGGTTCGCGCGCGACCTGCTCGCGCCAAGAGACCAACCGCGCACAGCGCCGGCAGCACACGATCTCACCGGAGAGCGCCGCGAGCGATCCCTGCGGAGCACCGTTCACGCCGGTCCCGTAGCCTCTAGCGCTGCCATGAGCACGATCTTCTTCAAGCCGCTTGCCCTCGCCGCCCTGGCGCTCTCGGCGCTGGTCTTGGCTGCGTGCGGGGAAACGGTGTCAACGGAAAAGTACAAGGGCGAAGAAAAGGCTGTGGCGCAGCGCATCTCGGACTTCCAGAGCGACGCGACGGCGAGCGATGAGAAGAAGGTATGCGAAAACGACCTCGCAGCCGGCGTCAAGGCCAAGCTCCAGACCGCCGGCAGCAGCTGCCAGAACGCGCTCAAGCACCAGCTGAGCCAGATCGACACGCTGGAACTGAAGATCAAATCGATCGCCGTGAAGGGCAATACGGCTGTGGCGCACGTGACGAGCACGTGGTCGGGCAAGACGAAGGAAAGCATCGTGGCGCTGAACCGCGAAGGCACGACCTGGCGCATCGCGGCGCTGCAGTAGTCGGAGCGGCCGCTGGCATTCGCGAGCCGGCGCCCCACCCCCCGCGGCAGCCTCAGGACCCGGCGAGCCCGAGGCCGTACTGGCGCTGGTAGTACTCGCGGTAGTCGCCGGAGCGGATGGGCTCCCACCACCAGGCGTTCTCGCGGTACCAGGCGACGGTCTCTGCGAGGCCCTCGGCGAAGCGCATCCGCGGCTCCCAGCCGAGCGCGCGGACCTTGGCGGAGGAGAGCGAGTAGCGACGATCGTGGCCGGGGCGGTCGGTGACGTGCTGGATCAGGCCCGGATCGGCGCCGGTGAGCTCGATGATGCGGTTGACGACATCGAGGTTGACGCACTCGTCGGGGCCGCCGGCGTTGTAGACCTCGCCGGGCACGCCGTGCTGCAGTACGTGAGCGATGGCGCGGGCGAAGTCGAGCACGTGAATCCAGTTGCGCACCTGCTGCCCGTCACCGTACACCGGCAGGCCGTCGCCGTGCAGGGCGTTGAGGATCATCAGCGGGATCAGCTTCTCCGGGTACTGGTAGGGGCCGTAGTTGTTAGAGCCCCGGCAGATCAGCGCCGGCAGACCGTAGGTGTGGAAGTAGCTCTGCACGAGCAGGTCGGCGCCGGTCTTGGTGGCGGAGTAGGGCGAGGAGGGCCGCAGGGGGGAGTCCTCGGTGAAGGTGCCCTGCTCGATGGAGCCGTAGACCTCGTCGGTTGAGACCTGCAGGTAGCGCAGCTCGTGCTGGCGGGCGGCCTCCAGCAGCACGTAGGTGCCGAGCGCGTGGGTGGTGACGAAGGCGTCGGGCTGGGCGATGGAGCGATCGACGTGCGTCTCGGCGGCGAAGTTGACGATCGCCTCGGGGGCGGCGGCCTCGATGGCCTGCGCGACGGCCTCGGCATCCTCGATGGCGCCGCGGACGAAGCTGAACGCGGCGTGATCGGCGATATCGGCGAAGTTCTCTTCGCGCCCGGCGTAGGTGAGCTTGTCGAGCACCGTTATCTCATCGCCGTGCTCGAGCAGGCGCAGGCGCACGAAGTTGGAGCCGATGAAGCCGGCGCCCCCACAGACCAGGAGTCTCATGCGTGCATCATCTCACGCGCGAGTTAGGCCCGCACGCGCGGCGAGGTAGCCGGCAAGGCCGTCGCGCCAGTCGGGCATGGGCAATACGTCAGAGCGTTCGGTACTAAGCACTGAGAAGGCGGGCCGCGGAGCGGGACGCGCCATCTGCTCGGTGCTGGCGGGCTGAACCTCGCACTCGACCTCGGCCTGGCGAAAGATCTCCTTGGCGAAGCCATTCCACGAGACAGAGCCGCTGGCAGCAAGATGCACCAACCCACGGACCTCGCGTTCGAGCATCCCCACAAGCGCAGGCGCCAGATGCCCGGTCCAGGTGGGCGAGCCGATCTGGTCATCGACGACCTGCACGGCCTCGCGCTCGGAGGCGAGGCGCAGCATGGTGTCAACGAAGTTGCGCCCGCGCACGCCAAAGAGCCAGGCGCTGCGCACGACGGTATTACGCGGCGAACCCCCGAGCACGGCCTGCTCGCCTTCGAGCTTGGTCTTGCCGTAGACGGACAGCGGCCCGGTGGCGTCGGACTCGACATACGGTCGCGGCTCCCCGGCGCCGTCCAGAGGCGGATGGCCTGGGAAGACGTAGTCGGTGGAGAGGTGGAGGAGGGCCGCGTTATGTGCGGCTGCCGCGCGCGACAGGACCGCCGGGCCTGTGGCATTGACGGCGTGGGCCGCGTCCTCGTGAGACTCGGCGCCGTCGACATCGGTCCAGGCGGCGCAGTTGATGAGGGCCTCGGGCCGGTGCTCAGCGAAGTAGGACTGCACGGCTTCGGCGTCGGTGATGTCCAGCTCGGGCAGGTCGATGGCGAGCAGCTCGTGCCCGGCCTGCCCGGCGACGCGCAGGATGTCGTAGGCGAGCATGCCCTTTGCGCCAGTGACGAGCAGCTTCATCCGCACCACCAAGGACCCAGGTCGAGGGCAGGCGTGCCCTCACGTCCGACTCTGCGCCAAGCGAGAAGCAGTTCCTTCCTAATCACAGGATCGAGATGTCGGAGTTATCGCCGACCATGAAGCGGTAGGCCTTGGGCTGGCGCTCGCCCCGGCGTACGGTGACGTTGCGCCCGAGCAGAGAGGACTCCATGCGCCCATCGAGGTCGCAGACGGAGGAGCCGGCGAGCAGGATGGAGTGCTCGACCTCGGCGCCGGAGACGGTGCAGCCCTCGCCGATGGCGGTGTAGGGGCCGATGTAGCAGTCGCGCAGCTGAGCGCCGGCGCCGATGACCGCGGGCCCGCGCACGGTGGTGCGCTCCAGGCGCGCCCCCGGAGCGATCGCCACGCGCCCGTCGACCTGCGAGTCGATCAGCTCGCCCTCCTGCGAGCCCACGAGGTTGTCGAGGATCAGGCGATTGGCCTCGAGCATGTCCTCCAGGCGCCCGGTGTCCTTCCACCACCCCCGCACGATGTGCGGCTCCACGCGCAAGCCCGAGTCCACGAGGTGCTGGATGGCATCGGTGATCTCAAGCTCCCCCCGCGCCGAGGGCTTTATCGCCCGCGCCGCCGCATGGATGTGCGGCGTGAACATGTA
>DATBPO010000027.1:0-7811 GCA_036561265.1 Solirubrobacteraceae bacterium
TTCAACTGCACGAAGGCGGCCCTCGGGACGTTCATGTCCCAGCGCGAGGGTGCGATCGTCAACATCTCCTCGGTGATGGGCGAGCGGGGCTGGACCGGCGAGTCCAACTACGCGGCGTCGAAGGGCGCGATCAATGCCTTCACGCGCTGCTGCGCGGTCGAGTTCGCGCGCTTCGGGATCCGCGTCAACGCCGTGCTTCCGGGCTTCGCGCCGACGGACATGGTGGCGGGCCTGATGGACAAGGATGGGGGAAAGGGGATCATCAAGCAGATCCCGATGAAGCGCTTCGCGACGGTCCAGGAGGTGGCGCGCACGGCGGTCTTCCTGGCCGGACCGGACTCGAGTCACATGACGGGCGCGCTCTTGACGGTCGACGGCGGGGTCTCCGCGCAGGTGGGCATCGGCAAGCCGCTTTGAATCGCTAGTATCGCGCGACAAACCAGCGACACAGGAGAACGAACATGGCGGACGTCGACGGTGCAGTAAAGGAAGCGGTAGTCGAGGCGCTGGCGCTCGATGACGATGAGGTGACTTCAGACGCGACGTTGATGGACGATCTTGGCGCCGAGTCGATCGACCTCCTCGACATCCTGTTCCGGATCGAGAAGAGCACGGGCGTGAAGATCGAGGCCTCGGACCTCGGCGAGTACATCCAGGGGGGGATCCCTGACGATGAGTTCTCCGATGACGACCAGGTCATCAGCGCGGTGGGTGCAGCGCAGCTGCACAAGGTGATGCCGCAGACCGATCCGGCGGAGATCGAGGGCAAGCTCAATGCCGACGAGGTGATGACGCTGTTCACGGTGGCGAACCTGGTGGAGATGGTCAAGACCCGGTCCAACGGGGCCGGCTGACCGAACCCCAGGCTGAGAGGAGCGCGATGCGCTTCCACCTGATCGATCGAGTAGACGCGTATGAGCAGAACGCGTCGGTGCGCGCGCGCAAGGTCACCTCGCGCAGCGAGGAATACTGGGAGGAGAATGGCGACGGCGAGCTAACGATGCCGCCGCCGTTCGTGCTGGAGGCACTGTGCCAGGCGGCGACGTGGCTGATCATGATCTCCACGGAGCGCGCCAAGCGCGCGGCGCTGCTGTCGATCGGCGCGGTGGACTGGCACGCTGACGTGCACCCGGGGGATGTGCTGGAGATGGTCGGCGAGGTCGGCTCGTTCGGCGCGGAAACGGCGGTCGTCTCGGGCTATGTGAGCGTGGAGGGCAGCAAGATCCTGGAGGCGCAGGACATCATGTGCGCCTTGATCGACGCCGACACGCTGGCGGACCTGGATGAGACGAAGCGCCTGCAGGACATGCTGACGCGAGCGGAGACGGAGTGATGCATACGCGGCGCGTAGCGATAACAGCGATCGGCGCGGTGACGCCGGTTGGCAACGACGCGCCGAGCACGTGGGAGAGCCTGAAGGCGGGCCGCAGCGGCGTGGGGCAGATAACGACGTTCGACGCGAGCACCTATCCGGTGCGGATCGCGGGCATGGTGAATGACTTCTCGCCCGAGCAGTTGCCGGACCGTCACCTGATGCGCCGCCTGCACCGCGGCGCGGCGTTTGGCCTGGCGGCGGGCGTGGAGGCGTTCAATACGGCGGCCATACCCAAAAGCACGTACGACCCGTATGAGTGCGGCATCTCCATGGGCGGAAGCGTGGCGCGCCCGGAGCTGCAGGAGTTCTCGGACATCTTCTACACGCGGGGTGAGAGCGAAGGCCACCGCCTGCACCGCTCGCCGCCGTCGCGGACGTTGACGGTGAGCCAGAACGTGGCGGGTGCGGAGCTGGCGCGCTACGCGGGTGCGCGTGGACCGATGATCGGCATCAGCACCGCTTGCACGGCATCGAGCCACGCGCTGGGCGAGGCGTACCGGCGCATCCAGGATGGCGAGGCGAAGATGATGCTGGCGGGCGGGTATGACGCGCTGACGAGCTGGGTGGACGTGCTGGGCTTCTCGCTGCTGGGGGCGTTGACGAAGGACTACAACGAGGACCCGGAGCACGCGTCACGGCCGTTTGAGCGCGACCGCACGGGCTTCGTGCTGGGCGAGGGGGCGGTGGTGATGGTGCTGGAGGATCTGGAGTCGGCGCGCGCGCGGGGCGCAACGATCGAGGCGGAGATCGCGGGGTATGGGTCGAGCCTGAATGCGTACCGCATGACGGATCCCCCGCCGGACGGCGGCGGCGCGACGATCGCGATGCGCCGGGCGTTGGGCGAGTCGGGCTTCGAACCCGAGGACATCGACTACGTGGTGGCGCACGGCACGGGCACGCCGGGGGGCGACATCTCAGAGACGGTGGCGATCAAGCAGGCGCTGGGCGAGCACGCGCACAGAGCGGTGGTGACGTCGCCGAAGTCGATGACGGGCCACACGACGTGCGCGGCGGGAGCGCTGAACATGCTGGCGGCGCTGGGGGCGATGCGCGACGGCGTGGTCTCCCCCACGATCAATCTCGAGCACGCCGACCCCGAGCTGGACCTCGACTACGTCCCGAATGTGGCGCGGGAGCTGGAGGTGAAGGTGGCGATGACGAATGCCTTTGCGTTCGGCGGCACGAATGGCGCGATGGTGGTCTGCCGCCCCGAGCTAAGAGACGTAGCATGAGCCGCGCCGATCGCAAACCGTCCCAACCGTGGGAGTCCCGGCGATGAGCCGCTGGAGCACACTGGACAAGATCGTGAGCGTCGAGACGGGCGAGAACGCGAGCGCGAGCGCGATCCGCAATGTCCCCAATACGCTGGCGATCTTCGACACGCACTTCCCGCGCTTTCCGGTGCTGCCGGGTGTGCTGATGCTGGGCAGCCTCGGTGCACTGGCAGCGGAGCTCTTACACGCTGACAGCGATACGCAGTGGCGCCTGCAGGGAGCCGACCGCGTGGCGTTTCGCCACTTCGTGCAGCCGGGCGATCAGCTGGAGCTGACGGTGAAGCTGTCGAAGCGCAGCGACACGGAGGCTGTGCTGAGCGGCGAGGCGTCGGTCGAGGGCCGCGTGGTCGTGCGCGCCCGCAAGCTGCGCATGGTGCCGCGATGAGCCCATCGGAGCGCAGGGCATGAATCCGCGCGGCGTGGCGATAACGGGCATCGGCCTGCTGACCCCGTTGGGCGTGGGCACGGAGGAGACCTGGCAGGCTCTCACGGAGGGCCGCAGCGCGGTGGGCCCGATGCAGACCTATGACGCCTCCTCGCTGCGCACGCAGCTGGGCGCGGAGATTACGGAGCTAGACCCCAAGCAGTACGTCAACCGCCGCTCGCTGCGAACGATGACGCGCTACGACATGCTGGCGGCGGTGGCGGCGGCGATGGCGGTGAAGGACAGCGGCTGGGAGCTGGGCGAGGAGGGCGACCCGGAAGGCCGGGCGGCACTGTTCACGGCGAGCGGCAAGGAGATATCCAAGCCCGAGCACTTCGAGGAGATCGCGGTGACGGTGCGCGATGCGGAGGGCCACGTGGATATGCAGCAGTTCGGCACGGTGGCCTCATCAAGCGTGCACCCGCTGTTCTTCATCGAAGGGTTGCAGGGTGCGTCGCTGTTCTACATCTCGGAGGCGTACGGCTTGAAGGGACCTAACACGTACTTCGCGGGCACGGCGGAGGCGGGCATGACGGCGATCGCGCGCGCGGCGTCAGCGATCCGCCGCGGGGAGGCCGAGATGGCGGTGGCGGGGGGAGCGGATGCGCCGGTGTGCTGGTGGAACATGGCGAAGATCGACTCGCTGGGCATCACAACGCGCAGCAATGAGCTGGGGGCGGCTGCGTGTCGGCCCTTCGATGGCGCGCGCGATGGCACGATAATGGGCGAGGGGGGCGTGTTCGTAGTGTTGGAGGGGGTGGGGGCCGCGCGTCGCCGTAACGCAAGGATCTACGCGGAGGTGAGTGGCTCGGGTGCTAGCGCGGATGTGGACCATCTGCTGACGCCGGACCGTGAGGGCCGGGCCTTGGCGCACGCGATCGGCTCGGCACTGCGGATGGCGGGCACGAGTGCGCAGGAGATCGACTACGTGGCGGCGCACGCGAGCGGGACGCGCCTGGGCGATGCGAGCGAGGCGACGGCGCTGCGCGCGGTCTTTAGCCAGGGCGATGACACCGGCGACGGCGAAGCAGGTCCGCTGGTCTCGAGCGTGAAGCCGGCGACGGGCCACCTGGGCGCGGGGGCGGGCGCGCTGAACCTGGCGGTGGCGGCGCTGGCGGTGCACCACGGAAAGGTCCCCCCGACGTTGAATCTCGAACACCCCGACCCGAATACTGCGGGCCTGGACCTCGTGAGCGGGGAGACGCGCGCGGCGCCCATCAAACAGGCTGTCGCCGTGGCCCGCGGCTTGGAGGGCCAGAACGTGGCAGTGGCCGTGCGGGGGGTCTGAATGAACGCCCTCGATCCCCAGTGGAGCGAGGCACCTGAGATGCAAGTGTTATCCAATGCGAAGCGAGGCCGCTGAGGATGCGCGTGGTGATCGCCGGGGCGGGCGTCGCGGGACTGTGCAGTGCGATTGCCCTGCGAGAGCGCGGCATCGAGGTGACGGTGCTGGAGCGGGCGAGCGCGGCAGAGGAGATCCAGGTGGGCGGCTGCATCCACGTGTGGCACAACGGGATGCGGGGACTGCAGCGGATCGGGGTGGGCGAGAAGTTGCTGGAGCTGGCGGGCGCAGCGGCAGTGGTGGAGCGCGCGGAGTTCCGCACGTCAGGCGGCGGGCTGATGTACGGCTGGTCGGTGGAGAAGACCGAAGGGCTGGTGGGAGCGCCGACCTTCGGCGTGCGCCGTCCGGACCTGCACAAGGTCCTGCTGGAGGCGGTGGACGACGACACGGTGCGCTTCGGGGAGACGTGCGTGGGCTTCGAGCAGGACGACTCGGGCGTGAGGGCGCGCCTCCAGAGCGGCGGCGAGGAGCGCGGGGACGTGCTGATCGCAGCGGATGGCATGCGCAGCGCCCTGCGCAAGGAGCTGGCGGGTGCGACGGAGCTGCGCTACGCGGGCTATGTCAGCTGGCAGGCGATCGCGCGCGTGGGGACGGATGTCGTGCCGGTGGGCCAGTTCCGCGTGATGTGGGGCCGCGGGGCGCGCTTTCTGTTCTATCGGATCGGTCCGGAGGAGGTCTACTGGGAGGGGACGTTCGCGGCGCCGGCGGGCGGCGGCGAGCCGGTGGAGCAGCGCCGGGAGGCGGTGCTGGAGCGCTTTGCGGGCTGGGCGGCCCCGGTGGAGACGATCGTAAACGCAACCGAGACGACGGCGATAACGCGCGCGGACATGTACGACCGGCCGACCTCGAAGCAGTGGGGCGTTGGCCGGGTGACGCTGATCGGCGATGCGGCGCACGCGATGACGAACGCGCTGGGCCAGGGCGCGAACCAGGCGATCGAGGACGCGGTGGTGCTGGCGCGCTGCCTGGCCGATGGGGCCAGCCCGGCGCAGGGCCTGCGCGACTACGAGGCGGAGCGCATCCCGCGCACGAGCAAGTTCGCGTCGATGTCGTGGTCGCTGGCGCGGGCGAGCCGCCTGAACAATCCGCTGGCGTGCGCAATGCGCAACACGGGGCTGAGGATGGGCTTTCGCGTGGGCTTTGCGCGCCAGCACCCCAAGGACATGGGGTACTCGTTTTGAGCGGCAAGGGACTAGTCGTGCACGGAGAGCGCACTTATGCCGGCTGATCGGGCGCTGATCGTGGGCGGCGGCATCGGCGGGCTGGCGAGCGCCTACGGGCTGCTGCAGCAGGGCAGGGACGTGGTGGTGTTCGAGCAGGCGAGCGACGTGCGCAAGATCCAGCTGGGGGGCGGCTTTCACATCTGGACGAACGCGGCGCGCGCGCTGCAGCAGCTGGGGCTGTACGAGCAGGTACAGGCGATCGGCGCGCCGCTGAACGCAACGGATTACCTGACGGCGAAGGGCGAGCCGCTGGCGAGCTGGCCCGTGGCGGAGATAGCGCGCGAAAACGGCGTGGTGGACGTGGGCGTGAGCCGCCAGGACCTGCAGGCGCTGTTGGTGGAGGCGGTGGGCGCGGATCGCATCCGCCTGGGCGCGCGCTGCACGGGCTTTGAAGAGGACGGCGAGGGTGTGCGGCTGAAGCTGGCGGACGGGAGCGAGGAGCAGGGCTCGCTGCTGGTCGGGGCGGATGGACTGCGTTCGACAGTCAGGGCGCAGTTGCACGGCGAGCAGGAGCCCCACTACGTGGGCTACACGCAGTGGCAGAGCCTGATCCCCAACCACAAGGACTACGCGCTGCCCCCGGGCGCGGAGCGCGTGCTGTTCGGCGCGGGCTCGCGCGCGGTGCTGCATCACGTCGGCGGCGAGCGCCTGTTCTGGGCGGCGGTGCTGTACGGCGCGGCTGACGGCCCCGAGGCGCAGGCAGGCAAGGAGTCACTGTGCAAGCGCTTCGCGGATTGGCAGGAGCCGCTGACGGCGGCGATCGCGGCGACGCCACAGGAGCAAATCGCGCGTCTGCAGATCTACGACCGCAAGCCGCTCGCGCAGTGGGGCGAAGGCCGCGTGACGCTGCTGGGCGACGCGGCACACCCGATGACGACGAACCTGAGCCAGGGCGCGAATCAGACGCTGGAGGACGCGGCGGTGCTGACGCGCTGCCTGGGCGCGGGGACGGAGGCCGAGCCGGCGCTGCGCGCTTACGAAGAGGCGCGGATCAAGCGCACGACGGCGGTAGTGAAGCAGTCGGCGTTGCTGGCGCGAACGGGCGCGCTGAAGCGGCCGCTGGCGGTGGCGGGGCGCAACCGGATGACGGCGCTGACGCTGGGCGGGCCGGCGCTGAAGGCACATCGGCGCTTCGTGGCGGCGGAGCTGTGAGTAGGCTGCAAAACCGATGAGCGCGATCGAGGGGCTAGTAGAGAACAACAGGGCTTTCGCGAGATCGCTACCGGAGCGCCACCTGGATGTGCGCCCAACGCTGCAGCTGGCGATCGTGACGTGCATGGACTCGCGCATAAACGTGTTCTCGGCGCTGGGCTTGAAGGACGGCGAGGCGCACATCATCCGCAACGCGGGCGGGGTGATAACCGACGACGCGATCCGCTCCTTGGCGATCTCGCAGCGGCGCCTGGGCACACGCGAGGTGATGCTGATCCACCACACGAAGTGCGGCATGCAGACGCTGACGGACGACGGCTTTCGCGCGGAGCTGCAGGAGGCGACGGGCGTGGCGCCGGCGTTTGCTATTGAGTCCTTCAGCGATGTGGATGCGGACGTGCGCCAGTCGATACTGCGCGTGCGCCAGTCGCCGTTCCTGCTGCACCGCGATGTGGTGCGGGGCTTCGTGTATGACGTGGACACGCGCGAGCTGCGCGAGATCGGACTCGAAGAGGAGGGCCCGCGTTGAGAAGCACCCGCACGAACAGAGCCGGCAGCTCACGCGAGGAGAGCCCGCGTTGACGCCCGAAGCCGAGCCTCGATAGAGTCACGCCATGCCGCAGCTGACACCGAAAAGGAGCCGCAATGACCGACGTACAGGCCGCTGTTGACGTTCCGGCCCACGTGGTCGACTACCTCTCCGCCCAGAACACGCTGACGCTTGCGACGGCGACGCCCAGCGGGGTGCCGCACGCGAGCACGTTCCTGTACGTGAACGATGGGCCGACGCTGTACTTCTGGACGAAGCCGGGCACGACGACGGCACGCCACTTGGAGCAGAATCCGGTGGTGTCCTTTGCGGTTGACGAGTACGCGGAGGACCTGAGCCAGACGCGGGGCGTGCAGGGCTCGGGCGAGTGCGCGGTGGTGCTGAATGGGGAAACGATCGCCAAGGTGGCGGACCTGTTCGGGCAGAAGTTCCCCAAGCTCTCGCCGGGAAACACGATGTCGATTTCGTTCT
>DATBPO010000028.1:0-9375 GCA_036561265.1 Solirubrobacteraceae bacterium
TCGCGCGCTCGCGCTCGCCGGGCGCGCGGCCCTCAATCTGCCGTTTCTCGACGGACAGTACCGACAGGCCGACCAGGCGCCCGCTGAGATCGTGCAGGCGCTGCGCGAACGCGGGGTGCTCGCAGCGGGCGCCCGCACCCGCATATACGCGCCGGCCAGTCTCGGCGATCAACATCGCGACCACACCGCCGTGCGCGCAGCTGCATTGACGCTTCATGCCGAGGGCGCCGAGGTGCTGCTGTATGCCGACTTGCCGCACGCCACGATGTTCGGCTGGCCGCGGTGGGTGTTCGATGGGTCCTCCGCGGGTTCCGACGGCGCGGGCGAGCGCTGGGCCAGCCAGCTGCAGGACACGGGCATCCCGGTCGCGCGCATGAAACCCGCAGCGCGACGGCTGTCCAGCGAGGACCATGCCAACAAGCTCGCGGCGGTGTTCGCATACAGCAGTCAAATAGCTCCGCTGCAAGAGATCTACGGGTCCTCGCTGGAGGATCCTCAGCTACTGGGCTTCGAGGTCGACTGGCGCTTGCCGCCGGCTTAGAGCTCTGCCAACGCCCGCTTGCGAAAGCGCCCGCCCATCTCTTCCTCGCCAACCGAGGCAGCCATCGCCTCGATTAGCTCACGGGCGCGCTGTCTGTGTTCCTGGGCCTGCTCAACCCTGTCCGTCGCGTCGGCCACGCGCGCCAGACCGGCCTCGATCTGCCAACGCTCGGCCTGCAGTCCATCCTCACCCGCCGCTGTGGCACTGCGGGTCAGCAGTTGCGCTGCCTTAGTCCAGTCATTGCGAGCCTCCGCGCAGCGGGACAGGAAGCGGGCCGTTACAGCGATCGAGCGGCGCGCGCCGCTGCGCTCCCACACCTGCAGGCGGCTCTGCATCAGCCCTTCGGCGTCCGCGAGGTCGCCGTTTGCCAGCCGGCTCTCGGCGATCGCGAAGTACGCCGGCTCGCCCCACAGGTCCACGCGGCCGGGGGGCGTCGTGACGTGCTCCGCGATTCCCTGTGCCCGCTCAGCGAGCTCGTATGCGCGGGTCCCGGCGCCCGCCTGGCGCAGGGCCAGGGAGAGCGCGCCGAGGCAGCGGAAGATCTGCCCGCGCGCGCGGTTGCGTTCCGCGGCCGCGAGTCCGCGCTCCAGGATGGCCACGGCCTCATCGCTGGCAAACAGATCCAGCAGCGGGGTTGCCAGACCGGCGCTCACCCAGCCCAGCCAGTCGGCCTGAGCGGTGTCCGCGCGGGTAACCGCCTCGCGGCCGAGGGTCAGCGAGCGGGCGTAGTCGCCGCGGCAGCGCGCAATCCAGCCGGCGGTGTCGCGGATGAGCATGCCGGCGCGGTGGTCGCCGATACGCTCGCCGATGGCGAGGGCCTCGCCGGCGCGCCGCTCGGCCTCGGGCCAGTCGCAGCGCTCAAGCGGCACGTACGCGGACTCGCACAGCGTCCACTGCAGGTACCACAGATCCCCGCGCCGGCGCTGCACGCGCTCGAGCTCGGCGCAGAGCTCAGCTAGGCGCTCGATGTCGCCCAACTGCAGCGCGGCCAGCTTGAGGCTGTCCAGGGCACGGCTGACGGCCAACTCGTCGGCGGCGCGGCGGGCGATCTGCAGCGCACGCTCGCCGACCTGCACGGCCGTGGCGAACTCCAGCTCGTTGGTCAGGCCCAGCGAGAGGTGGCTGAGGGCAGCGACCTGGCCGGCCCCGTCGTCGAGCTCCTCGGCGATCTGCAGCGCCGCTTCGTGATAGCGCCGCGAGCGGGGCGGGTCGAGCACGTGCCAGTGCAACCCCAGGGCGTTGCGCACCTGCAGCTCGCAGCCACGGTCCCCCGCCGCAACCGCCCCCTCCAGGACGTGTTCGAGGTCGCCCAGCGCGCGCTCGGAGTCGCCCAGCAGCTCAAGCGTCCACGCGCGCGCCCGATACAGGTCGCGGACCGTCTCCTCGCTGGCGGCCGTCATCCCCAGCTGCTCGCCCGCCGCGATCGCCCCGTCCAGGTTCTCCAGCGCCGTCTCTGCGGCGTGTACCCGTTCCGCCGCCACCGCCGCGCGCCGATAGCACTCAAACGCCCGCCGCAGCTCGCCCGCCGCGCGGTAGTGATACGCCAGCGTGCCCGCCCGCTCATCCGGGCGATCGCTCGCCATCGCCTCGATCGCCGTCGCGATGCGCCCGTGGATCGCGCCCGCCCGGGTGGCCGACAGTTGCGCGTAGATCGTCTCCCGAAACAGCGCGTGCGAGAAGCTCAGCCGTCCCACTGGCTGCCCCGGCTCGACCAGGATGTCCGCCTCGATCGCTTCCTCCACCAGATCGATCAGGTGATCGCGCGCGTGCCCCAGCACCCGCTCAAGCACCGCCAGCTCGAAGTCCCGCCCCGCCACCGCCGCCACCCCCAGCGCCTGCCGGCAGTCATCGCCCACGCCCCGCAGGCGCCGCAGCAACAGATCCCTGATGCTCTCCGGCACGCCCCCCGCCTCCCAGTCTGCCGCCGGCCCCACCTCGTGCAGCAGCTCCTCGATAAAGAACGGGTTGCCCTCGCTGCGCTCCGCCACCTGGCGTACGAACTCGGCCGGCGCCTCTCGCCCAGTGCGCGCCGCGATCAGCTCCGCGACCTCTGCCTCGCCTAGCCCCGACAGGGGGATCTGGGTCAGCGTGCGCGACCGGCGCAGCTCCGCTAGTGCTGCCGTGAGCGGGTGCTCCTCGCCTACCTCGCTCGGCCGGTATGTGCCCAGCACCAGCAGCGGCGCGTCCTGCGCGGCCCGCGCCAAGTGGCGTAAAAGCAACAGGCTCGACGGGTCCGCCCACTGCACGTCATCGAGGAACAGCACCAGCGGGCGCAGATGCGCCGCCTCCGCCAGCACCGCGCACACCGCCTCGAACAGCTGAAAGCGCTCCTGCTCCGGCACGCGCTCGTGTTCGGCGCCCAGGCCGGCGGGTTCGTGCGCCGCGCCAAGGCGCGTGGGTTCGTGCGCCGCGCCAGGGCCAGCCGGTTTGTGTTCGGCGCCCCGGCCGGTGGGCGCGTCCCGCGAGCGCCCGTCATCGAGCTCCGGCACGATCGCCGCCAGCTGCGCGCGCCGGGGGGTTACCTGGACGGTCAGCTCCGCCGGCGCACAGCAAGCGATGTAGTGGCGCAGCGCTTCCACGAACGGCTGGTACGGCGCCCGCACCTCCTCGTGGCAGCTGCCCGTCAGCACCGTCGCGCCCTGCTCGTGCGCCGCCCGCGCCAGCTCCATCGCCAGCCGCGTCTTACCGATCCCCGGCTCGCCCGCCAGCAGCACCACGCGCAGGTCACCCGCGCGCACCGCCGTCCACTGCGCCTCAAGCGCCTCTCCCGCATCCGGGCGCCCCACGAAGGCGCCGCGCTCCTCGCCCGCCACCAGCGCCGGCAGCGGCACCCGCACCTCGGTCGACGGCTCCCACAGCACCTCGCACGCCGCGACCGGCTCCGCCACGCCCTTCAGCTCGATCGCCCCCAGCGCCCGATACGCGAACCCCCCACGCGTCCCCGCCAACGCGCGCACCAGCTCCGAGGCCAGGATCTGCCCCGGCGCCCCCGCGTCGCACAGCCGCTTCGCGATCACCACCGGCGTGCCGAAGTAGTCCCCCTCATCGCGGATCGGCTCGCCCACGTTCAGCCCGATGCGCACAGACAGCTCAAGCCCCTCGCCCGCGCGCTGCACCGCCTGCTGGATCGTGATCGCACACGCCAGCGCATCCACCGCGCTCGTGAACGCCACCATCAGCCCATCGCCGAGGTTCTTCACCTCCTCGCCGCCATGCAGCGCCGCCGCCTCGCGCAGCAGCCCGAAATGCGCCCGCCGCAGCCGCTCCCCCTCCTCATCGCCCAGCCGCTGCAGCGTCTCGGTGGAACCGACCTGATCGGTGAACAGCAGCGTCACCGTGCCGGGCCGGCGGTCAGGGAGGGGAGGGGCGCTATCGTGATCGCCGCTCGCCGCGCCACCCGCGTTGCTGCGCTCGACCCCGCCGGCCCCCAGCGCGCGGCCCACACGGCGGAGCGAAGCGGAGCCTTTCCCCACCTCGGTCGTGGCCGTTGTGGGCGGCGTCGCGTCCTGTGCGCGGATTCCTTCGATCAGTTCGCGCGTCGCCCGCGACGGGGCGATGCCCAGCTCGGAGGCAAAGCGGTCGGCAAGACGGCGGTACGTCGTGAGTGCGCCCGAGCGGTCGCCCGCCAGCGCCAGGCGGCGGATCAGCTCGCGCTGGGGCTCCTCGGCGAGCGCGTCGAGCGCTGCCCCGCGGCGCGTGAACGCCACCGCGCTCGCCAGGTCCCCCGCCGTCTCGGCCGCGCCCGCCAGCTGCTCGAGTAACGCCACCACGCGCGCGCGGTGCTGGTCGCGGTACTCGTATACCCAGTCTTCATCGAGGTCGGCGAGCAGGTCGCCGCGCGCGAGGTCGATGGCGTCCTGCGGTTGGCCTGCGGCGAGCAGGCGGTCGAACTCGCCGATGTCGGTCCACACCTCATCGGGGCCGGCCAGGCCGACTGCATCGCGCGTGGCGATCAGGTAGCGGTCCGCGTCCGCGCCCAGCGGGCGGCGCAAAGCCGACAGCGCGCTGCGCAGGCTCGTGCGCGCGCTCTCATCGAGCACCTCCGGCCAGAAGCGGGCCGCCAGCTGGCCGCGCGGGTGGCTGCGGCGCTCCAGCGCGAGCACGCCGAGCAGGGCCCGGGCGCGGCGGCTTGCCGGCAGCTCCAACTGCGTGCCGTCGAGCTGTAGCGACATGTCCCCCAGCAGCGTGATGCGCAGCATCGGCCAAGCCTATGTGGAATCCATGGGGATTCCGGACTGGCGGCGTGAATTCACGCGCGATTCGCGCTGGGGCCACGGGGGCCTGGGACTGTATCCAGAGAACACGCCGGGCACACAAGCAACAAACGGCGAGATCGCACATTGACTGTGCCCCCCAAACAGACAATCCTGCAAGCGAGGGAACCATGACAACCGCCACCCCGACAGCCCCACCGCCGCTCGATCTGCAGGCGCTCAGCGGCGCGCCCGAGCAGACCCGCGCCCGCTACCCCGACAGCGAAGGGTTCGCCGAACGCGACGGCCTGCGCCTGTTCTATGAGGTCTACGGCGAAGGTGAGGAGACGATTTTCCTGCTGCCCACCTGGTCGCTCGTGCACTCCCGCTACTGGAAGATGCAGATCCCCTATTTCGCCCGCCACTTCCGCGTGCTTGTGATGGACGGTCTCGGCAACGGGCGCTCCGATCGCTGCCGCGAGCCGCGGCGTTTCGCGCCGGGCGAATTCGCGCGCGACTGCCTCGCCGTGATGGATGCCAGCGGCACCGAGCGCGCCGTGATGGCAAGCCTCTCCACCGGCGCCCAGTACCAGCTCGAGCTCGCGCGCCAGGCCCCTGAGCGAGTTGTCGGTGCCGTCTTCATCGGCCCCCTGTTCCCCTACACCCCCTCGCACCTGTCGCTGCTGACGCACCCCCTGACTCCGGCCTTCGGCGAGCGCTTCTCCCTGTCCACGCCCATGTGGTGGGCGCACATGGGCGGCACCCACTGGCGTAACGACCTCGCCCGCAGCGCGCACTGGTTCGTCTCCCGCACCCTGCCCGAGCCGCACTCGCCCAAGGGCATCGAAGACGCCGTGGGCTGGGCGCTTGAAACCGACGGGGACACGCTGGAGGCCAGCCTGCGGCACGGCGCGTTCCTGCGCGGCCGGCGCAACCTGCGTGAGCTCGCCCGTGGCCTTGACTGCCCCGTGCTCGTCGTCTCCGGCGACCGCGACAAGATCACGCCCCCGCGCGATGCCCGCGCGCTCGCCCGCCTCACTGGGGGCCGGCTGGAGAGCGTGCCCGGCGCCGGGCACTTCCTGCACGCCCGCAAGCCCGTCGCCTTCAACCTTGCCCTGCGCGACTTCGCCGAGGACGCCTTCGGCCGCCCCCGCACCCCCCGCGACCCCACCGTCTATCGCCCCGACGGTCGCCCCCGTGCGCTCTACATCTCCTCGCCCGTCGGGCTCGGTCACGCCCAGCGCGACGTCGCCATCGCCCGCGAGCTGCGCCGCCTGCACCCCGACCTGCAGATCGACTGGCTCGCCCAGGACCCCGTCACCCGCCTGCTCGACGCCGAGGGCGAGCGCATCCACCCCGCTAGCGCGCACCTGGCTAACGAGCCCCGCCACATCGAGTCCGAGTCCGCCGAGCACGACCTCCACGTCTTTCACGCCCTCCGCCGCGCCGATGAGATCCTCGCCGCCAACTTTATGCTCTTCCACGACGTCGTCCGCCACGATCGCTACGACCTCTGGATCGGCGACGAGGCCTGGGAGCTCGACTACTACCTGCACGAGAACCCCCGCGAGAAGCGGGTGCCGTTTGCCTGGCTCACCGACTTCGTCGGCTTCCTGCCCATGGACGGCAGCGACGCCCGCGAGCGCTTCCTCACCACCTGCCGCAACGGCCAGATGGTCCACCACATCGCCGAACACCCCGACGTGCGCGACCTCTCCCTGTTCGTCGGCAACCCCGAGGACATCGTGCCGCGTAGCCTCGGGGAGGACTTGCCGATGATCCGCGACTGGACCGAGCGCCACTACGATTTCACCGGCTACATCACCGGCTTCACCCCCGCCGATCTTGCCGAGCGCACCCGCCTGCGCGCCGAACTGGGCTTTGGCGACGACGAGCAGGTCTGCATCGTCACCGTCGGCGGCTCCGGGGTTGGCGCCGATCTCTTGCGGCGCGTGATCGCCGCGTTCCCCATGGCTAAGGAACACGTCCCCGACCTGCGCATGATCGTCGTCGCCGGTCCCCGCATCGACCCCGATTCGCTTCCCTCGTATCCGGGGCTTGAAGTCGTCCCCTATGTACATAACCTCTACCGGCACCTCGCAGCCTGCGACCTCGCCGTCGTCCAGGGCGGCCTCACCACCTCCATGGAGCTCACCGCCCACAAGCGCCCCTTCCTCTACTTCCCCCTCCGCCACCACTTCGAGCAGTGCTACCACGTCCGCCACCGCCTCGAGCGCTACGGGGCAGGGCGCCGCATGGACTACGAGGACTCCCCGCCCGAGCTCATCGCCGCCGCCATTGCGCAGGAGATCGGCACCGAAGTCACCTACCGCGATGTCGAGGCCGACGGGGCCGCCAGGGCCGCTCGGCGGTTGGCGGAGCTGCTGTAGCCGAGACCCCGGCTCAGGCCACCGCGAGGAGCCCTCGCACTACCGGCGGTGAGCTTAGGCTGCGCGGCTCCGATCGGGCCACAGGCCGGTGCGCACGCGCTCGTACAGCGTGTCTGGCGCGAGATCCGCTCCGCCGGGCCAGGCAACCGTTCCCAATTCAGGATCTACGCGGACCTCCGCGAAGCCCTGCGGGGTTCTGGCCTCATCGAACACCGGCCCCCGCATCCTGTCGAGCACATCGACCTCGCCGGTCAGGCCATCCGCGAAGGTGAGCACCAGCGCGCCGTGTCGAGGTACGGCGACGCCAGTTATGTCTGGAGTCAAGCCGATCATTGCAGCGACTCTATCACCGTGAGCGCTGAACCTTCACGCGCGCGACGCCAGTTCACGCGCAGCTCGAAGGCATGAAGCCTGGCCCATGTCAAGATCAGTCGCATCTCACGCGGCGGCAGATTGCTAGCGATCGCTTCGAACGTGTCGATGCGGATCTTGGCGCTTGCACCTGCCGCCCGCGCGTGGAAGTGTGGCGGCGGGTGGTCATCGAAGTACATCGTGATCGTGATCCCCATGAACCTGCTGATCGTTGGCATCGCCGCCCGAGGCTACGCTGCGCCAGGGATGCTTCTCTCGGGCAGGCGTAGGGCCTTCTGGAGCTCGTCTCCGAGGGTCGGCGAACTTAGGGGTTGACTTCCATCGACGTTTCTGTCTAAGATGGTTGACGTCAGGTACCCGACTGTGGTTGCCTGAAGTCATAGGTCTGGTTTTGGGGTCCGCTCTCGGGTTTGGACTTCAGCGCTGACGAGGGATGAATTGGAGAGGGACTTGATCGCCTTGGGAAGAGATGAGCGATGAGCGACATTGCCAACACCGCGCGTAGCGCGGCCAGTGGACCTACGGCCCGATTCCGGGGTCCTTCTAGATGCTTCAGCATCGCTGAGGCATCTCTCTCTCTCTCTCTCTCTCTCTGGACGGGGTTTTGGGCCGGTCGGTCGGCCGCTGAGCCTCGTCGCCGTGGTCTAGCCGCGGTTTGCCTCGGTCGTGTCGGCCGGGTTGGCGTCTCGCGCTCGCTACACGCGAGGGCGTCTGGCGGAAGGCCGTTTGCGTCGCCGTTTGTGCGTTCTTTGTCATCTTGGCGAGGGGCGTGCCCCTCTTTGTTCGAGGAGGGGATTTGTCGATGAGGGCTTTCCGGTATTTGCTTGGTGTCGCGGTGGTTGTGGGTTGCCTGCTGGTTGTCGGGGGCGGGGTGGCGGTGGCGGCGCCTGGGAGTTTTGGTGGTGGGGAAGGGGATGAAGCGGGGCAGTTCCAGAGTCCGGTTGGGATTGCGGTGGAGCAGGAAAGCGGCGATGTGTATGTCGCGGATCACAGCAATGAGCGGATTGACAAGTTCGGACCCGGTGGGGAATTCCTGTTTGCGTGGGGTTGGGGCGTGGGGGATGGGCATAGCGAAGCCCTGCAGACTTGTACGGCGGATTGTTTTGTTGGGGTGTATGGGAGCGGTGGTGGTGAGCTGCGGTTTCCGGATGGTGTGGCGGTGGATAGTGGTCTGTTGAGCGCTTCGCATGGGGATGTGTATGTGATGGACGCGGCGAATGACCGGGTGGAGAAGTTCGACTCTTCCGGGAGCTTTTTGCTGGCGTTCGGGAAGGAAGTCAATGAAACGACCAGCGGGGATGTGTGTCTCGCGGGTGAAGCGTGTCGGGCGGGGACGCCGGGGACGGAACCTGGTGAGTTTCAGATGGGTGAAACTGGTGGTATCGCGGTGGACGGATCGGGGGATGTGTTTGTGGGGGATGTGAATCGGGTGGAGGAGTTCACCCAGGGTGGTGTGTATGTCGGGCAGATCGCGATTTCGGGTGCTGGGGCGGTCAAGGCGTTGGCAGTTGACGCTGGCGGCGATGTGTATGTTCAGGCCAGCGAACTGGTGGGCGTGCACGAGTACGAAGCGTCCGGTGCGGAAGTCGGCGCGCCACGCGATGCCACTGGTTCTTTCGTCTATTTCGCGCGGGATTTCCTGGCGTTGGGCTCTTTTGGGGAACTGTTCGTCGCGGAGTCAAGCGAAGGATCGGTCGCACACATTCGTGAGTACGACTCCTCGGGTGGCGAGGTCGCGAGCTTCGACCGCGTCACCGCCGGCGCCGAAAAGGACGACCGTGGTATCGCGTTCAATCAGGTCGCGGGTGCGCTAGACGTCCTCGACCGTGGACGTGTGCGGGTTGTGGGTGTGCCGGCGGCGGGGCCGCTGATCGTGAGC
>DATBPO010000029.1:0-5316 GCA_036561265.1 Solirubrobacteraceae bacterium
GCCTGTTTGATCAGGCTGGCCTCCTCGGCGGGGTCTCGCAGCCAGCCGGCGACGTCGGTCAGGAACACGACCTTGTAGGCGCCGAGCGCGCCCGCGACCGCGCCGGCGGCCTCGTCCGCGTTGACGTTGTAGGAGTGCCCATCGCGGTCGGCGCCGACGGAGGCGATCACGGGGATGTAGTCGGTGCAGACGTGGTTGAGGACGTCGACGTTGACGCGCTCGATGCGCCCGACGAAGCCGATGTCCTCGCCGTCCGGTCCCGCGCGGCGGGTAACCCGAAAGAGCGAGCCGTCGTCACCGCAGAGGCCGACGGCGGGCTGGCCGTGGCGGTTGATGCGCATGACGATCTCCTTGTTGACCTTGCCGACGAGCACCATCTTGGCGACCTCGACGGTGTCGGCGTCGGAGACGCGCAGGCCGGCGACGAACTCGACGGGCAGGCCGAGGCGCTGCATGTAGGCGGTGATGTCGGGACCGCCGCCGTGCACGACGATGGGGCTGAGGCCGACGTACTTGAGCAGCACCACATCGCGCGCGAACTCCTCGCGCAGCTCGGGATCCTCCATCGCGGCGCCGCCGTACTTGATGACGACGGTCTTGTGGTGGAACTCGCGGATGTAGGGCAGCGCCTCGAGCAGCGTGCCTACGTCGCGCAGCGGGCGAGCCGGAGGATTGGGAGTTGAGGGCATCTGATTGTCCTTAGGGCGCGTCGTCGGCGTTCACGGTGGCGGCGTCAGGTGGTGTAGTCGGCGTTTATGGTCACGTACTCGTGCGAGAGGTCGGAGAAGAAAACCTCGGTCTCGGCACCATCGCCCGGGAGCGTGATGTCGTACTCGACCTCCGGCACGCGAATCGCCTCGCCTAGCTGCGCCTCGTCATAGGGGATCGCGGCGCCAGCAGAGCAGACGGGGATCCCCTGGATAGAGATGTCGCACGGCAGCGGCGCGGTCCCCGTCAGCGCACCGCCGATCGCCTGGATGATGCGTCCCCAGTTGTGATCGGCGCCGTTGAGCGCAGACTTCACCAGCGGCGAGTTGGCGACCGCGCGCGCCGCCACCTCCACGGCCAGTGGATGTCCATCGAGCGGTCCGCCGCGCACCACGACGCGGGCGATGCGATGTGCGCCCTCGCCATCGCTGACCATCATGATCGCCAACTGGCGCAGCAGCGCGTCGAGTGCCTCGCCGAAGCGCAGCTCATCCTCGGATTCGGGCGCGACCACCACGCCGGAGGCCCCGGAGCACATCAGCACAGCCGTGTCATTGGTGGAGAGCTGTCCATCCACGGAGCAGCGATCGAAGGAGCGCTGCACGCACACATCGAACAGCAGCTCGGCTGTATGCGCTTGCAGCAAGGCATCGGTCTGCACAAAACAGAGCATCGTGGCGAAGTTCGGCGAGATCATCCCGGCCCCCTTGCACTGCGCGCTGAGGCGCACCGCGCCGGATGGCAACTGCACCTCCAGGTTGGCGCGCTTCTCGAAGGCATCGGTGGTCTGAATCGCCTGCTGAAAATCGCCGTCGCCGTCGCGGCGCAGTTGCGGGCGGGCGGCAAGGATGCCGCGCAGCAGCTTGTCCATCGGCAGGTGGTGGCTGATACCGCCGGTTGAACCGAGCAGCACCTCTGCAGGCGCGACGCCCACGGCCATCGCCGCCGCCCCCTGCGACTTGGCGGCATCGTCGAGTCCCTGGCCCCCAGTGGCCGCGTTGGCGCAGCCTGAGTTGGCGAGCACTGCGCGCAGGGCATCGAGGCGACAGTGCTGCTGGCTGACAAGCACAGGCGCCGCCGGCGTGCCTGTGTCGGTGAAGCGCGCCGCGCTCGTGGGCTGCTCGGAATCGCACACGAGGAGACCGAGGTCGGGGTTGCCCGACGGCTTGATCCCGCAGGCCACGCCCGCGGCGCGGAAGCCTTCGGGCAGGCCCGCGGTGGGCCCAAGGTCCGTGATGTGCTCGGGCGCAGGGCACCAGCGCGAGTGGAAGAACAGCTGCGGCGGACCTGCGGACGGGCGATCGCCTCGCAAATCGATGTGCTCCCAGCCGTTCGGCTCCTCACCCATCAACCCAACCCCTCGGTCTCAGAAAGGCCGAACATGAGGTTGAGGTTCTGGATCGCCTGCGAGGACGTTCCCTTCCATAGGTTGTCTATTGCAGAGAAGATGAGCACCTTGCCAGTGTGCCCGTCGGCGGCGGCAAAGAGGCGGCAGAAGTTCGTCTCACGCACCTCGCGTACCCCCGGCGGGCGCTCCACGACCTCGATGAAGGGCTCGTTGGCGTACGCGTCGTCGTAGAGCTGGGCCAGCTCAGCCGCGGATACAGTTCGGGTAGGTGTGACATAGCAGCTGGCCAGCTCGCCCTGGTCGAGCGGTACGAGGTGGGCCTGGAACTGCACGGGGAGATTTGGGTGGGCGGGATCCAAATCATCCAGCTGCTCCTCGATCTCGGGCGTGTGGCGGTGCTTGGCGACCTTGTAGGGGGTGATGTTCTCGCCGGCCATGGACATGTGGGTGGTGTCATCGAAGGTACGCCCCGCGCCAGAGAGTCCCTGCTTGGCGTCGATGACGACATCGGCGATGAGCCCGGCACGGGCCAGCGGCGCAAGACCCAGGACGGCCGCCGTGGGGTAGCAGCCGGGGTTGGCGACAATGCGCGCGGAGGCGATGCGCTCGCGGTGAAGCTCCGTGAGCCCGTAAGCCGCCTGGGGCAGCAGATCGGGGCGCGGGTGCTGCCCGTACCAGTGCTCGTAGGTGGCCAGGTCGCGCAGGCGGAAGTCGGCGCTGAGGTCGATGACGCGCACCCCGCGATCGAGCAGTGCGGCGACGGTGGGGGCCGCTGCCGCATGCGGGTAAGCGACGATCGCGGCGTCTATCGCCTCCATGCCCTCCAGGTCGAGCGGCTGGATCTCGAGCGGCACGCGGTAGCGCGGGTAGAGGTCATCGAGCCGCCTGCCTGTCTCCGAGCGGCCGGTGATGCCCACGAGCTCAAAGCCTGGGTGACGCCAGAGCAGATGCGCGGCAAGGGCGCCGGCGAACCCGGTGGCTCCCGCCACAAGCACGCGCGGCGAGCCGAGGGCGTGCACCTGGGAGCCGGCGGGTTGCTCGCCGATGGAGCCGGGGTCAGCCACGCAGCTCACCCCCGAGATCGCCCAACGCAGCGACGATCTTCGCGCGCACCGGGGTCACCTCCTCGTCGGAGAGCGTGCGATCGGGCGCGCGGAAAGCGAGCGCGAGGGCGAGCGAGCGCCGACCCTCCCCCACCTGCGGGCCGCTGTAGACATCGAACACGCGTACATCGCTGAGCAACCTGCCGGCGGCGCCACGCACGGTGTCGAGCACCTGCGCCGCAGATACGTCCTCGGGCAGCACCACGGCGATGTCCTGACGCAGGGGCGGGTAGCCGATGAGATCAACGTAGTCCGGGCGCGCGGCATGCGCGACGAGGCGGTCGAGGTCGATCTCAAAGCAGGCGGCCCCTGACAGCTCCCAGCTCTGGGCGACGAGCGGGTGCAGCTCGCCCAGCCAGCCGATGGGATCGTCCCCGAGCGATACCCGCGCGCTGCGGCCGGGATGCAGGAAGGGCTCGGCTTCCGGCGCGAAGGCCAGGTCGGGCACGCGCAGCGCGTCGGCAAGCGCTTCGAGCAGGCCCTTGGCGGCAAAGAAATCGGCGGCGGGCGGATCGGGAGCACTCCACGTCGCGCGGCTGATCTTGCCGGCGAGCAGCACGGCCAAGGAGCGATGCTCGTGAAGCGTGGTGTCGTGCCAACGGAAGACGGTGCCGTGCTCGAACAGGGGCAGGTTGGGCTCGCCGTGGGCGACATTGCGCCGGGCGACATCGAGCAGCGAGCCGAGCAGCAGAGTCCGCAGCTGCGAGTGCTCCTCGGAAAGGGGATTCTCGATCACGACGGGGCGCCGACGCTCGTCCGCTGCGGGCAGGCGCAGGCGATCGGCCAGCGAGGGCGCGATGAAGGTCCACCCCACGGCCTCGTAGAGCCCCCGCCCCACGAGCACGTCGATCGCGCGCCGATGCAAGCGCTGGGCGGGAGTGAGCAGCCCGTAGGCGTCGCGGCGCTTGGGCAGGGTGGCCGGCAGCTTCTCGAGACCGTCGATGCGGGCGACTTCCTCGATCAGGTCGATCTCGCGCGTGACGTCATCGCGGCGCAGTGGCGGGACGGTGACATCGAGACCGTCTGGCGTCTCGGCAGTGTTGAGCCCACCCGACGTCTCTGCCGTGGCGAAGTCGAGCGCCTGCAGTATCTGCGCCTGACGCGCACGCGGGATGGGAACGCCGAGGACCTCCTGCACGCGGGCCTCGCGCAGCGGGATCGTCCGCGGCGGCGGTCCCTCCCCGCCGATGTCGATCGTGCCCGGCGCAACGGTCGCTCCGCAGAGCTCGATCATCAGCTGCGCCGCGACGGCCTGCGCGTGCAGGCACTGCTCGGGCTGAAGGCCCTTTTCAAAACGCGAGGAGGCCTCGCTGCGTAGACCCAGCGCCCACGACGCCCGATGGATCGCGGGACCGTGCCAGGTGGCGACCTCCATGAGGACGCTGGTTGTCTCGGGCTGCACCTCCGAGCGCGCGCCGCCCATGAGGCCGGCGATTGAGGTGGGTCCCTCGCCGTCCTCGATCACGACCATCTCGGTGTCGAGCGTGCGCGTCTGCCCGTCGAGCGTCTGGACCTGCTCGCCCGCGTGCGCGCGGCGCACGACTAGGCGCCGGTCCGCTACGCGATCGAGATCGAAGGCGTGCAGCGGCTGGCCGGTGAGCAGCATCGCGTAGTTGGTTATGTCTACCACGTTGTTGATGGGACGCTGGCCGGCGGCCATCAGCCTGGCCTTCAGCCACGGCGGCGAGGGCGCAATGGTGACGTCGTGGAAGACGCGCGCGGTGAAACGGGGACAGAGGTCGGGACACTCAACGGCGATGCTTGCCCCATCGAGCGGCCCGCTGGAACCCGGGTCCTCCCCCCACGGCGGCGGCGCCAGCGACGCGCCCGTGGCAGCGTGCAGCTCCCGCGCGACCCCGTAGACGCCGAGACAGTCGGGACGGTTGGGCGTGACCTCCAGCTCGAGAACTTCGGTGGCAATCGGCAGCACTTCCGCGAGCGCTCCACCGAGCGTCAACTCGACGCCGGGCAGCAGATCTCCTAGCACCATGATGCCGTCGTGATCGGAGCCGATCGCAAGCTCGTCCTCGGCGAGGATCATGCCCTCCGAGGCCACGCCGCGCAGCTTGGCCTTCTTGAGCTTCGTGCCATCGGGCATCACCGACCCCGGCCGCGCCACAGCCACGTCCTGCCCGGCGGCCACGTTGGCGGCGCCGC
>DATBPO010000030.1:0-16440 GCA_036561265.1 Solirubrobacteraceae bacterium
CGTCCTGAAGTCCAGGCGCTGCTTACGGGGCTTGCCGAGGTGTTCGTTCGTGGTGTGGCTGTGGATTGGGCTGGCATGTTCGCGGCCTCGGGCGCTCGGCGGATGAGTTTGCCCACCTATGCCTTCCAGCGCGAGCGCTACTGGCTCGATGCCGGCACGCTGGACGCCGGGGGCATGGCCTCGGCCGGCCAGGCTTCCGCGGAGCACCCGCTGCTGGGTGCCATGGTTGGCCTCGCCGATGGCGAGGGGTGGCTGTTCACGGGCCGCCTTTCGCTGCAGACTCACGCTTGGCTTGCCGATCACACGATGCTGGGCTCGGTGCTGGTACCGGCTACGGCCTTCCTGGAGCTTGCCCTGCATGCAGGTGGCCGGGTTGGATGTGCGCGTGTGCAGGAGTTGACGTTGGAGGCCCCGTTGGTGCTCTCGGAGCACGCCGCTGTGCAACTGCAGGTCTCGGTGGGTGGGATCGATGAGTCCGGGCTTAGATCTGTGGCCGTGCATTCACGTTTGGAGGAAGCCTCGGAGGATGGCCAGTTGGTGGAGGAGACCTGGATTCGTCACGCGCGCGGCGAGCTCGCCCCCGCCACAGACAGGGCCGGGGAGATCGGCGCTGGGGGGGTCATCGGCCGGTGGGTGCAGGAGTTGACCACCGGCGTCTGGCCCCCGGCCGGTGCGGTTGAGGTTGAGATCGACGATCTGTATGAGCGTTTTGCCGAGGAGGGTCTTGACTACGGCCCGACGTTTCGGGGGCTGCGGGCCGCGTGGCGTCGCGGGGAGGAGATGTTCGCCGAGGTCTCGCTGCCCGCGGAGGAGAGCAGACAGGCGGGCCTGTTCGGCATTCATCCAGCGCTGCTGGACACTGCCCTGCACGCTGCGGTGCTGAGCCTCGTCGACGATCAGACGACAACTGCTGGTCCGGTTCGCCTGCCGTTCTCGTGGAGCGAAGTGACCCTGTACAGCACCGGTGCATCCTCTCTGCGAGTCGCCCTGCCGGCGGGCACGCCGAGCGAGGTCCCGGTTGTCGTGGCTGATGAGCATGGTGCGTTGGTGGCCACCGTGCAGTCGCTGGAGGGCCGGCCCGTGACGGCAGAGCAGATCGGTGGCTCTCGTGGCGCGCGCCACGAGGCGCTGTTCCGCGTGGACTGGGTCTTGACCCCGGCTCCCGAGGTTATCGACAGTGAGTTGGCGGTCCTCGGTGTACCGGGGGCAGGGCTCGCCGCGGCGTTGCAGATAGCGGGCGTCCCCTGCGGGATCTATGCGGATCTCGAGCAGTTCGGTGAGGCGCTTGACGGGGATGCCGCCGTTCCCTCAGCGGTGCTCGTAGGGCTCACGCCCGATACGCCGGAGCCGGGTGGGGGCGAAGGGCTTGGCGCCGGCGAAGGGCTTGGCGCCGAGATGGCCGGCTCGGTACGCGAAGGCGCGCACCGTGTGCTGAGCCTGCTGCAGGCGTGGCTTGAGGATGAGCGCTTCGCCTCGCGCCGGCTGGTGATGGTGACGCGGGGAGCCGTGGCGGTTGAGTCTGGCGAGCCCGTGCCCGGCTTGGCCGAGAGCGCAGCATGGGGGTTGGTGCGCTCCGCGCAGCTGGAGAGCCCCGACCGGTTTGTGCTCATCGATCTCGATGGCGAGCCGGATCTCGATGGCGAGCAGTCTTCATGGCGTGCGCTGTCCGGGGCGCTGGCGTTGGATGAGCCGCAGCTGGCGCTGCGCAAGGGGCGCGTGCTGGCGGCGCGCCTGGCACGTGCCTTGTCCATCACCGGCGATGCCCCCGCGGGTGAGGGGGATGCGTCCGCCGGTGAGGGGCCCTCTGCGGGTGACGAGGATGCCTTCAGCGCGAGCGCCGAGATCTTCGATCCAGGGGGTTCGGTGCTGGTTACCGGTGGCACGGGCGGGTTGGGCGCCTTGGTAGCCCGCCATCTGGTTGTGGAGCACGGGGTTCGCAGTCTCGTGCTGGCCAGCCGGCGGGGGCGTGAGGCCGAGGGTGCGCCGGAGCTGGAGGCCGAGCTGGCCGGCTTGGGTGCCCATGTCGTCCTCGCGGCGTGCGACGTGACCGATCGCAAGCAGCTGGCGGAACTGCTTGGGCTCGTTGCGCACGAGTATCCGCTCACCGCCGTCGTACACACCGCGGGAGTGCTCGACGACGGGACGATCGGATCCCTAACGCCCGAGCGAGTCGATCGGGTACTGGCGCCCAAGGTCGACGCGGCCTGGCATTTGCACGAGCTGACGCAGCACATGGACCTGTCCGCGTTCGTCATGTTCTCCTCCGCCGCCGGCACCTTTGGCAGCGCAGGCCAGGGGAGCTATGCGGCCGGAAACACCTTCCTGGATGCACTGGCAGCCCACCGTCGCGCGCGCGGGCTCGCCGCGGTCTCGCTGGCCTGGGGCAGATGGGAGCAGACCAGTGGCATGACCGCCCATCTGGGTGAGGCAGATCTCAAGCGGCTCGCGCGCTCCGGTACAGCCGCCCTCTCTTCTGAAGAGGGGCTGGAGCTGTTCGACGCCGCGTGCCGCGCGGATGAGGCGCTGCTGATCCCGATGCGCCTTGATAGGGCTGCAATGCGTGCCCTGGCCAGGGCCGCAACGGTGCCGGCGCTGCTGCGAGGCCTGATTCGCTCCTCCCCCTCTCATCGCGTCGCAGAGCCTGTCGGTGGCGTGCTTGCTCGGCGTCTGGCCGGCCTACCCGCGAGCGAGCAGGCGAGCGCAGTGCTCGAGGAGGTACGAGCGCATGTGGCTCTGGTGCTGGGGCATGCCTCGCCCGAGACGGTGGACACACAGCGGGCGTTCAAGGAGCTTGGGTTTGACTCGCTCACGGCGGTGGAGTTGCGTGACAGGTTGGGCCGAGTTGCCGGACTGCGCCTGCCCGCGACGCTCGTATTCAACTATCCCACCCCGGCTGCGCTGGCCGACCATCTATGCACTCAGCTCATCCGCGCGGAGGATGGCGGTGGCCTTCGAGCCGATCGAGACAGAAGGGGCTCCGAGGAGCAGTTCCCATCTCCCGAACAGGAGCAGGGAACGCTTGGCTCACTGTTTCGGCAGGCACAAGACCTGGGTCGGGTCGAGGAGTTCATGGAACTACTGCTGCGCGCCTCCGGGTTCCGGCCGACATTTGACGCTCCCCTCGGCGAGCGCGGACCCAAGCCGCTGCGGCTCTCGGAGGGCTCGACGTCTCCGCGCCTGATCTGCTTCCCCACGCTGCTTGCGATGTCCGGCCCCCACCAATTTGTGAGATTCGCCGAGGCTCTGCGTGGAATCCGCGACCTCTCGGCGCTGCCCGTGCCCGGATTCGTTGACGGCGAAAGCCTGCCCGCAACCAGCGGCGTTGCGATCGAGGCACTCTTTGAAGCCGTTCGGCAAAGCGACCTGGACGCCCCGTTTGCGCTTGTGGGCTACTCGTCGGGCGGTGTGCTGGCCCATGCGGTGGCAGCCCGGCTCGAGAGCGTCGGTGTCATGCCCGCCGCCGTCGTCTTGATCGAGGCATATTCACCGCAGGGCGGGCCTCTCACGGCAATTGGGCCCGGGATCATGAACGGGCTGCTCGGCAAAGAGGGACAGTTCTTGGCGATAGACGATGTGCGGTTGACGGCCATGGGCGCCTATCTGCGGCTGTTCGCCGAGTGGGAGCCGGCAGATATAGCTGCTCCAACGCTGCTGCTCAGGGCCACGGACCCGATGCCGGGAGTATCTGTGAAGGATGAGTGGAGAGCCTCCTGGCAAACCTCCCACCTGGCCGTCGACGTGCCCGGCGATCACTTCACGGTGATGGAAAAAGACGCCAGCTCAACCGCCCATGCAGTTCACGAGTGGCTTTCGATCGATATGCCCCGGGCGTGAAGACGGCACGCATGAGAAGACCTGTCATACCCGGTGCGCGCGTATGCGAGCCCGGCCGGCGCGGCGCGCGCGTGTGCCAACCTGACTGGCGCGGTGCGCGCGTGTGCGAGCCCGGCCGGCCCTCACTCGCCTTGCCACTGCGGCGTGCGCTTCTCGGCGAAGGCGCGGACGCCCTCGCGCATGTCGCGCGAGGCGAAGGAGGCGCGGCGCAGCTCGATCAGATCCTGTTCGATGTCCTCGGGCAACTCCCCCTCGGCGGCGAGCAAGGCGGCAATCACGCGCTTGTTGCCAACCTGGGACAGCGGCGCGTTGCCCGCGAGCTCGCGTGCCAGATCGAGGGTCAGCGCCTCGAGCCCATCGCCGGGGACCACACGGTTGATGAGTCCCCACGTGAGCGCGGTCGATGCGTCGATATAGTGGCCAAGCAGAAACAGCTCACGGGTCCGCGAGGCGCCGATCGCGTCCAGGAACCGGCGCAGGCCCATGTGCGAGTAGACCAGCCCGAGCTTCGCCGGCGGCATGCCGAGCTTGATTCCCTCGGCGCCGACACGCAGGTCGCAGGCCAGCGCCAGCTCCAGGCCACCGCCGATGGTGTGGCCCGGCAGTGCGGCGAGCGTGGGATAGGGGAACGCCACCAGGGCGTCGAGCGCCTCGCTGAAGGGGTGGGCGATCAGGCGCTCGGCGCGCTCCTCGAATTCGGCTTCGGGTATTTCGCCGATGTCATATCCGGCGGAGAACATGCCGTTGGCGCCCGTCACGACGAGGCAGCGGATCTCGGGCCGCGAGGAGCCAAGCTCGAGGAGCGTGGCGGTGATCGCATCGAGAATCGGATGGTCAAGCGCGTTGCGCTTCGCCGGGTTGGAGATCGTCAGCCGGGCCACGCCCGTGGCCGGCAGATCGAGCAGCAGCTTGCCATCGGCCATCTCCCGCGGGGGGTCGCCGGGCTCGACGGGAGGCGCGCCCGGTTCGCCTGGATGGGCGCTGGGTTCGCCCGGATGCGTGCCGCGTTCGCGTGGATGGGCGCTGGGTTCGCGTGGATGGGCGCTTGTGGACATCGGCACGTAAGGCTAGCGCTAATCGCTGGCACAACTATCAGCGGCTGGAGTGCCGAGACAGGGTGAGTGTATGGCGACTGTAGAAGACCGGCGCACCCTCGATGCAGCCTCCCCCGAGGAGCCCGACACGGTGAGGCTGTCGAGGCTCTATCGCTGGGGGGTTGCCGTCGCACGCCACCACCGCGCGGTTCTGGGGATCTCCCTGTTGATGCTCCTTGTGTGTGCTGCCACCTACCCAGCTCTGCAGAAAAAACTCGGTCCTCCCGCTTATCAGCTCAAGGGGTCGGGCTCCTATCGCGTGGAACAGATTCTCGAACGGCGCTTCCCCGGCATCGGCAGCGAGGACAACGCGCTGGTGTTTCACTCCAAGCGTTACTCCGCGGGGGAACCCGCGTACCGTGCGGTCATCGCCGCTGCGGTCGGGGCCGTGCGTGCCCAGCGAGGGGTGCGCGAAGTTGTGGGACCCTATGACAGCAAGGCGGTGGGGCAGATCTTCGGCGAAGAACACGATGCCATCGCGCTGGTGGCGCTCGCCGGGAGCCCCGATGAGCGCTACAACGGCGTTCGTGCGATTCAGGACGCTGTGACGCGCGCAGCGGGGGGTAGGGGCGTGCAGCTGTGGTTGACGGGCTACTCGCCGATCGCGCGGGATCTGAGCGATGTGCAGAAGACCGACACTGCACGAGCGCAGGCCATCGCCCTACCCGTGACCTTCGTGATTCTGCTGCTCGCCCTGGGGGCGCTGGTACCGGCGATGTTGCCGCTGCTTGTGGCGTTTGCCGGACTGCTGTTGACCGACGGCGTACTCACCCTGCTGAGCATCCCTTTTCACTTCGACAGCCTCCTCGTGGCGGTGGTGACGATGATCGGCCTGGGAATTGGGATCGACTACTCGCTGTTCATCGTCAGTCGCTTTCGGGAGGAGCTTGCGCGAGGGCAGGCGCGGGAGGGCGACCGAAACGAGCAGGTGGCCGACGCGATCGGTCTCGCGCTGGCAACCTCCGGGCGCACAATTCTGTTCTCCGGCGTGATCGTGGCGCTCTCGCTGGCCTCCCTACTGGTAGTCGACTTTCACATCTATCGCGAGATCGCCTTGGGCACGGTGACGGTGGTGGTCTGCATGCTCGTCGTCGCCATGACGGCGCTGCCGGCGGTGCTCGCACAGCTGGGCAACAGAATTAACAGCGGGGCGCTGCCCGCGGCTCTGCAGCCGGCCAACGTACGGGCGGGAAATGACGGGCGACGCGGAGGCTGGGCCAGGTGGGCGCTGCTGGTGATGCGCCATCCGATCTCCTTTGCGGCTGGGGCGATCGGCTTGCTGCTGGTGGCCGCCGTGCCTGTGCTGCACCTGCACTACGGGCTCAACGTGGGGGTTCTGCGAGTCGCCAGCACGCCCTCGGGGCAGGGTGAGAAGGTGCTGGCCGATACCTTTAGCCCGGGTGCCATTGGACCCATTCAGATTGTGGTGAGCAGCAGCGAAGGACGTCGCACTGCCGCCGCCACGGCAGCGGCCAAATCGTTGAGCCAGGAGCTGGAACGGGACTCGCGGATCGTCGCTGTCGCCGAACGTAAGGCAAGCTCAGGCGTGCTGCTGACCGCGGTGGCCACGGTTGCCATCGACTCGCCGACGTCCACCAAGCTGGTGCGGCACATACGCCGGGACCTGGCGCCGCCGCTGGAGGCCCGTGGAAACACGGTTGTGCTCGTCGGTGGCGCGACCGCCCAGGCGCTGGACACCTCCAACGAGCTGCAGGCGAAGTTTCCGCTGATTCTGATGCTGATCCTCGTCGCATCGCTGCTGTTCCTGCTGGTGGTCTTCCGCAGCGTGGTGCTCCCGATTAAGGCCGTATTGATGAACCTGCTTGCGACTGCTGCCGCCATGGGGCTCGTCGTGCTGGTCTTTCAGGACGGCCACCTGCAGCACCTGTTCAACTTCACGAGCACGGGCTTCATCCAGTCCCCACTGCCCCTGATCGTGTTTGCTCTGCTGTTTGGACTGTCGATGGACTACGAGGTTTTCCTGATCCGTCGCATCCAGGAGGAATGGCGTAGGACGGGTGAGAACAGGCTCTCGGTGGCCGCCGGCATAGAGCACACGGCGCGACCGATCACTGCCGCCGCGGCGATCATGGTGGCGGTCTTCGGCAGCTTCATCACCGCCGATCTGCTGGAAGTCAAGCAGATCGGGTTCGCCCTCGCCACGGCCATCGCGCTCGACGCCACCCTCGTCAGGCTCGTCCTGGTGCCGGCGGTTATGCGGCTGCTCGGCGCGAGGAACTGGTGGCTGCCGGCCTGGCTCGCGCGCATACTGCCCAACCTGGAGGAGAGCCGATAGTGCCCCCCGTACGCTCCTACTCGAGCACCACCAGCGTGTCGCCCTCGTTGACGGCCTGGCCCTCCGCGCAGCGGATCTCGATCACTGTTCCGGCGTCTTCGGCCTCGACCGGCATCTCCATCTTCATCGACTCCAGGATGGCCACGGTGTCGCCCTCCTCGATCTCATCGCCTACCGAGCACTCGATCTTCCACACCGTTCCCGTTATGTGGGCCTCTACGTCAGCCACTCGCGAACCTCCCGGAAGGGCCGCAGCCCTGGTCAGGGGCACCCACAGGGCGCCCGGCTTCGTCACGGAGACACTCCGAGGAGGGACAATAGCTATCGCCCCCGACCGCATATGCCTGCCGATACCTTCATCGTCGTCACTGCCCGCAACGAGGCCGACCGTCTCGGTGCCACGCTGGACGCGCTCGCGCGCGCTTTTCCTAGCGCCCCTGTGTGGGTGGGCGACGACGGCTCCACCGATGCAAGCGCCCAGATCGCTCGCGCCGCCGGCGCGACGGTGGTGCGCAGCGAGCGGTCGATCGGCAAGGGTGGCGTCGCGACGCTCGCCGCTCGGCGCGCGCTACAGGACGGGCGGCAGGGCGCTGACACGGTGGCGGTGCTGTGTGACGGCGACCTCGGGTCCTCGGCCGAGCGGCTCGTGGGTCTGCTTGGGCCGCTTGAGCGGGGCGAGGCCGACCTGTCTGTGGCCGTCTTCGCGCGCCGTCAGGGCGGCGGTGTGGGGCTGGCGGTGGGCTTCGCCCGCCGGGCGATCCGCCGGTGCTGCGGGTTACAACTGCAGGCGCCCATCTCCGGTCAGCGAGCGCTGCGGATGGGGGTGCTCGAGGACGTGCTGCCCTTCGCGGGCGGTTTCGGCATGGAGGTCGGCATGACTATCGATGCCGCGCGTGCGGGCCATCGTGTGTGCGAGGTCGAGCTTGATCTCGAGCACCGCGCCACGCACCGCACGCTCGCGGGGTTCGCCCACCGTGGCCGCCAGCTGAAGGACTTTATAGGCGTCTATCGGGAGCGGCGATGAGCAGCCTGGAACGTGGAGCGGCGATGAGCAGCCTGGAGCGTGGAGCGGCGATGAACAGCCTGGAACGTGGAGCGGCGATGAACAGCCTGGAAGGTGGAGCGGCGATGAACAGCCTGGAGCGAGGATGAGCAGTCTCGAGCAGCGGGATCGCACGACCGAGCCGCCTGTCCCCGAGGGGCCGGCGATCGCGAGCGGCGGGCCGGTGTATGACCGCTCCTCCAGGGCGCACCGCTGGGGTGTGACGATGGTACGCCGCCGGCGCCTCGTGCTGGCGCTGTGGGCGCTGGCGCTAATCGCCTCGGCGGCGCTGTACCCCTCGCTGCAGCACGCGCTGGGGGCGCCCAACTACCTGGTGGCCGGCTCGCAGTCGGCGCGCGTGGAAAAGCTCGTGGAAAAGCGCTTCCCCGCTGTGGGTACCGAGGACGACGCGCTGGTCTTCCAGTCCCACCGCTACACGGTCTCCGAACACCCCTATGGCCAGTTCATCGCCTCGCTCAATGCGACCATCAAGCACGAACGCGGGGTCAAGGGCGTGCTGGGCCCCTTCGATGAAGAAGCCATCGGGCAGATCTCCTCCGATGAACACGCCGCCGTTTCGGTCGTGGCGCTGACGGGCGACTCCCAGGAACGCTTTGAAAACGCTGCGCGCCTGCAGAGCGCCGTGCGGCACGCGGCGGGCACCAACAGGGCGGGCATCGAGGCGTGGCTGACGGGCTACTCGCCGGTGACCAAGGATCTGGTGAAGGTGCAGACCAAGGATGTGGAGCGCGCCGAGGCCATCGGTCTGCCGGTGGCGCTGATCATGCTGCTGATCGCCCTGGGCTCGCTGTTCTCGGCCTTCATCCCCCTGATGCTGGCCGGCGTGGGGCTGCTTTTGACCTACGGAACCCTGGCGATCGTCATTCAGTTCTCGCACTTCGACAACTTTCTGATCTCGATCGTGGCGATGGTCGGGGTGGGCATCGGCATCGACTACTCGCTGATCATCGTCAGCCGCTTCCGCGAGGAGCTCGCGCGCCGCCCCCTGCAGGGGGGCGATGAGGAAGCCCAGGTGGCCGATGCGGTGGGGGTCTCCGTGGCGACGGCGGGGCGCACGATCCTCTTCTCGGGCCTGATCTGCGGTCTGGCGATCATCTCAATGTTCGTGCTGCGTGCGGCGGTGTTCCGCGAGATCACGGTGGGCGTGATCGCGGTGGTCATCTGCACATTGCTGGCGGCGCTCACGCTGCTGCCGGCGCTGCTTGGGTTGCTAGGGCCGCGCATCGATCGGGGAGCGCTGCCCGAGCGCATGCAGCCGGCCAATGCGCGCGCCATCGATCCCGACCGCCCCGGCGGCTGGGCGAAGTGGGCGCTGACGATGATGCGCCACCCGCTCCCGGCGATCCTCCTGACGACGGCCATCCTGCTGTTCGCAGCGGTGCCGGTGCTAGGTATGAACTATGGCCTAAACCTGGGCGTGTTCGCGGTCTCCGAAGCGCCGTCGGGCCGGGGCGAGCAGGTGCTCTCGCACAACTTTGCGCCCGGTGCGGTGTCGCCGACGCGGATCGTCATCACCGGCGGCAGCGCCGGGGCGAACGGCAGCGACGCGCAGGCGGCGAAGGCGCTGACGGAAACGCTCGAAAAGGACCCGCGGGTGGCGGGGGTGGGCGAACGGCGCAGCGCCGCGGGCTCGCTGCTCAATGTCATCACCTCCGTGGCGGTGGACTCAAATGCTGCAAACAGACTGATCGTGCACATCCGCAGAGACCTGGCGCCGCCGCTGCACGCGCGCTATGGCGCGACGGTGCTGACGGGCGGCGCTACTGGGGTGATGGTGGATCTGGCGCACGAGACGGAAGTCAGGTTCCCGGTGGTGCTGGCGCTGATCCTCGGTCTCTCGCTGATCTTCCTGCTGATTGTGTTCCGCAGCCCGCTGCTGGCGGTGAAGGCGATCCTCATGAACCTGCTGGCCACGGGCGCGATGCTGGGCATAGTGGTGTATGTGTTCCAGGAAGGGCACGGCGAACACCTCTTCGGCTTCACCAGCACGGGCTTCATCCAGTGCTTCGTGCCGATCACGGTGTTCGCGCTGGTCTACGGCCTGTCGATGGATTACGAGGTGTTTCTGATCCGCCGCATTCAGGAAGAGTGGAAGCGCACGAAGGACAACCGCCGCTCGGTGGCCACGGGCGTCGAGCACACCGCCCGCCCGATCGCGGCGGCGGCGGCGATCATGGTGGCTGTCTTTGGCAGCTTCGTCACGGCCAACCTGCTGGAACTCAAGCAGCTGGGCTTTGCGGTCGCGGTGGGCATCGCGATCGACGCCACCCTCATCCGCCTCGTGCTGGTGCCGGCACTGATGCGCGTGTTCGGCAGGTGGAATTGGTGGATGCCGGCGTGGCTCGATCGCATCCTGCCCAAGTTCGAGCCGTAGGTACCCGCACGATAGGTTTCCCGCAGTGATCCTCGCGATCGACCAGGGCACCACGGGCAGCACTTGCCTCGTCTTCGATGAGCGCGCCCAGTTGGTGGCCCGCGCGTATAGCGAGTTCACTCAGCACTTCCCGCGGCCCGGCTGGGTCGAGCACGATGCCGCCGAGATCTGGCGGGTCACCCAGGCTGTCGCCGGGCGGGCGTTGGCGGACGCCGGCACGCGCCCCGGCGAGCTCGCTGCTGTGGGCATCACCAACCAGCGCGAGACCGTCTGCGTGTGGGATCCCGCGACGGGCGAGCCGCTGCACAACGCGATCGTCTGGCAGGACCGCCGCACCGCCGCGCGCTGTGAGGAGCTGCGCGCGGCCGGCGTCGAGGAGCTCGTGCGGCGGCGCACGGGGCTCGTGCTCGATCCCTACTTCTCCGCCACCAAGATCCAGTGGCTGCTTGAGCACGTGCCGGGGCTGCGCGAGCGCGTCGAGTGCGGCAGTGCGGTCTTCGGCACGATCGACTCCTGGTTGGCCTTCAAGCTCACCGGCGAGCACATCACGGACATCTCTAACGCCTCGCGCACGATGCTCTGCGATATCGCCTCCGGTCGCTGGGACCCCGAGCTACTGGAGCTCTTCGGTGTACCCGAGACGGCTCTGCCGCGGATCTGCGCCAGCGCCGGTCACCTCGGCGAGACGCGCGCGGAGATGCTGCACGGTCACTGTGTCCCCCTCGCGGGCATCGCCGGCGATCAGCAGGCCGCGCTGTTCGGGCAGGCCTGCCTCGATCCCGGCATGGGCAAGAACACCTATGGCACAGGCTCCTTCGTGCTGCTCAATGCCGGTGCGATCGCGCCTGAGCCGGCCCGTGGCGTGCTCGGAACGGTGGCGTGGGATTTGGAGGGGGAGGGGGCCGGTGGTGGTGGCTCTGGCGGTGGCGATGAGGCCGGGGCTGGTGGCGGCGCTGGCGGGGGGGCTGCGCACCTGGGTCCCGGCGGCGCTGCCGAGAACGGCACTCGCATCTATGCGCTGGAGGCCTCGATCTTCGTCACTGGCGCGGCCGTGCAGTGGCTGCGCGATGGGCTGGGCATCATCGAGCGCGCCTCGGACTCCCAGGCGCTCGCCGAATCGCTGACATCCAATGAGGGCGTCTACTTCGTCCCGGCCCTCACAGGCCTCGGCTCGCCTCATTGGGACCCCGATGCTCGTGGCGCCATCGTCGGTCTCACGCGCGGCTGCACTCGTGCGCATCTCGCTCGCGCGGCGCTGGAGGCGATCGCCTATCAGAGTCTCGATGCGGTACGGGCGATGGAGGCGGCCTGCGCACAGCCGCTGCGCGAGCTCCGTGCCGACGGCGGCGCCACCGCCAACGCCTGGCTCATGCAGTTTCAGGCCGACATCCTCGGCGTGCCCGTGGTGCTGCCCCGCGTTACGGAGACGACCGCCCTCGGCGCGGCGTACCTGGCGGGTCTGGGCGTAGGGCGATGGACGCTCCAGGACGTCGGCGAAGGCTGGCGCGAACAGGCTCGCTTCGAGCCGCGCATGGGATTGGAGGAGCGCGAGCGCCTGATCGCGGGATGGCACGTGGCCCTTGCGGGAGTCCGCAGTCGCTGAGGCTCTCCTCGGCGTTGGCTGTCTTGCTGGTCCCCGCGGCTCTCGACCGCGCTGACCGTCATGCGGGCTGAGCGCCCTCGACGGCACCGACGGGTTGCATTTACCAGCTAACGAACGCTATGATGTCAAGCTTGTGCGACCCATTGCGGCACACGACCTGACCGCTGGGCTCCTGCTTGCCGCCACTGTGCTGGGTGCCGGCCTGATCGAATGGCTCGTGCGCTCGCGCTCCACCGCACGAGGTCGCACCGCACCGGAGTGGACTTTCTTCGTTGTCATCATCGTCATTCTGGCGTGCATCGCCGGCGCCGTCGTCGCCTCTCTCGATCGCGTCGCCTCCATGCCCGGGGGCGTGTGGTGGCCGCTGATCGCCGGCATCGCGCTGATGATGGTCGGCGCTGGCCTGAGGATCTGGTCCGTTGCCACGCTTGGACGCTACTTCAAGCTCATGGTGGTAATCCAGGACGATCACCGTGTCATCGACCGCGGACCCTACCGGCATGTGCGACACCCGGCCTATCTTGGCACCTGCATCTACATCGTCGGTCTCGGGCTCGTCGCCAGCGACTGGGTTGCGCTCGGCGTTCTGCTGATCCCCTTCACGGCGCTGTTCGTGATGCGCATACAGGTCGAGGAGCGCGCGCTCTTACAGGCGCTGGGAGGTGAGTACACGCTCTACATGCAGCGAACCGCTCGCCTTGTCCCTGGCGTATATTGATTTCAGGACAATGCCTGGTTGGTTGCAAAATGAGTGATCTGGCCCCCATGCGCGAGCAGGTCTACAGTGACCCTCGCCCCAAGGAGCACTTCGACCGCTTTCATGAGCGTGCGCGCACGCGCGAACCGGACTGGACGTACGAGGCCACGCGCCTGCTCACCTCGCTCTACGCCTACACGCTGCTGCGCACCCGCGCTATCTCCACCGACAAGGTCCCCGGGCGCGGCGCTGTGATCCTCGCGCCCAACCACTTCTCCTTCATGGACCACTTCCTGATGGGCTGCTACCTGCGCCGCAAGGTGCGCTTCATGGCCAAGTCCCAGCTCTTCAAGCCGCCGATGCAGTTCGTCTATACCCACGGCGGCGTTTTCCCCGTGCGCCGCGGGGCGCGCGATGAAGAGGTCTTCACCACCGCCAAGGCCATCCTGGCGCGTGGCGGGGCCATCACGATGTACTGCGAGGGCGGGCGTTCGCGCACCGGCAAGATGGCCACTGAGGCCAAGCGTGGCATCGGGCGCCTGGCGCTTGAATCGGGCGCGCCGATCGTGCCTATCGCGATCCACGGCTCTTCGCACGTGCGCAACTGGAAGCGCCTGCGCTTCCCCCAGGTCACGGTGCAGTACGGCGACCCGATGCGCTGGGAGGCGATCGAGGACCCCTCCCGCGAGCAGCAGCAGGCCGTCGCCGACGAGGTCCTCGCGGAGATCCGCCGCCTCTACGCCGGACTGCAGGAACACGGGCGCAAGGGCGTCCTGGAGCGCCTGCGCGCCGAGCGCCGCGCCAAGGTCATCGCGCCGCAAGCGAGATGAACGCGGCCGAGTTGCTGCGCCCGGGGCTGCTGCAGGGCGCCTCGCTGCTCCTCGCGGGACCGCCCACGCTGCTCGGTGCCGCCGTCGAGGAGGCATTCTCCGAGCTCGGCGCCCACGTGTCGACGTGCCTGCCCGACGGCCAGGACGAGGGCGCCATCGACGCTGCGGTGGCCCGTGTGCTCGCTGAAGCGGGATCGATCGACGTGCTCGTCGTGGAGGGCGCCGGCCTCTTCGTGGAGGGCGCTTCAGGAGCGCTGCGCGCCTGTCTCGACTCAGCCTGGAACGTCACCCGCGCCGTCGTCAACGCCGCCTTCATCGGTCGCGGCGGCCGCATCGTCTTTCTCGCTCCCGCCGCCGAGGCCGGTGAGCACGCCATGGCCACCCGCGCGGGCCTCGAGAACCTCGCCCGCACCCTCTCCGTGGAGTGGGCCCGCCACGACGTCAACACCATCGCCATCGCCCCAGGGTCGAGCACTTCGGCTCAGGAGATCGCCGCGCTCGCCGCCTACCTCGCCTCACCCGCGGGCACATACTTCTCGGGCTGCCTCCTCGATCTGGGGGGCGGGGGTTGATTTTTTCTCCCTACATACATTCGGGGGAAAATGCTTGGGTGTATTAAGGGAAGAAAAAGGAGGCCGGTCCTCGCGGGGGAGATGGGCATCCCAGCGTAAGGGTCGGGCGCGGCGAGGAGGCGAGGAGAGGCGTGCAGGAGTACGAGCCCGCAGGTCCCGCGTCCTCAATGTCGTCGCGGCGGGCACGGCACCGTGCTCTTCGCGCTCGCGCTGCTGCCGTCCGCGAACTGCAGGTTCGACGCGAACCTGAAGCCGCCCCGCGGGCACCTTGCCGGCAGCGCTATGCCTTCCGGGCGGTAGGGAACCGTGCGGCCGTGCACCGTCTTGAAGTACGTCAGCCCTTCCGGGCCCAGGCTCAGCTTCATGCTCACCATCGAGATGTACGGCGCGCCTGGCAGGGAGGGGATCAAGGGGACCGCCGTGCTCAGGCTCTGGCTCGTGCCGCCCGCCAGTATGCCCGGGAAGATCAGCTGTGCCGCCACCGGCGAGCCCGCTTCGGCATACAGCAGCACCCCGATTTCTTCCCCCACCGGCGGGCCCATCTCGGCCTCCATGCTCGCCGCCTCCGCCACCGGTTCCGGGCCCACCGGCACCTTGATCCGTGCGCTCCCCAGGCCCAGGCGCGCGTCCGCCGCGCAGCCATCCGGGCCGTTCGCCAGCAGTTCCTCGGGGTGGCAGATCGACAGGCCCAGGCTGCTGCCGATCAGTTCCAGGTTCGCCGGTATGCGCATCTGGAAACGCGTAACGGGGGAGGGCAGGCCGTCGCTCTCACCCGCCACCCCGATTTCTAGCCCCAGCTTCACGGTCGTGCTGTGCCCCAGCCGGTAGGGCGAGAAGCCCGCCGTCAGCTTCGCCGTCTGCGTTGCCCGCGCGGGTGCGGACAGCGCTCCGGCCGCCACCGCGATCATCAGCAAAAGAGCCGCGGCATTCCACGGCGGGCGCATGCGGGGCTCTCGCCCTTGCCTGCGCCCGCCGCCCATCTAATACCTGATGCTGCCCTGCATATGGGTCGTGGCGTGGAACGAGCGCCGATCCACCACGCCGCTGAACTGCAGGTTCCTGCCGTACGCATGCGCGTAGCGGCCGCTCCCGCCCGTCACCGACATCACGCCTGTGAAGTACACCTTCGCGCCCACCACGTGGCCTCTCGTGGTCGTCTGCCCGCTGATCGATCCCCCGCTCGAGTAGGCCGCGAACGTCGCGCCCCCCGACGTGGAGCTCACCGACGTGAAGCGGATCGCGATCGTGCCTGACTGGCTGCCGCTGAACGTGCCCTGCTCATTGAGCACGTGCCCCGGATGCCCGATCAGGCGCAGGTTTGAGTTCACGTTGAATGCCAGCGTCCGCGCCTCCCGCGCGCTCGGACCGCCGTGCGCCGGAGCCGAGGGCGCGAGGCCCGCGATCACTCCCAATGCGCCTGCCAACGGCACCAGCCACATGCGCCTGCGCACTCGCCCTCCGAGAACGCCCAAGCCCTTCGTTCTATTCCCCATTGCACCCCTCCATCCTTCGTTTATTTTGCAGTCTCTATCCTACCCGTCTTCGCCGGCCCTATGCGCCGCTGAGCAATCCCATTTCGCCCAGCGGCCTCATCGCGGGAGGGAGGTTGGGGCAACCGGCCCACACCCTCCTCTCCCTCTCCTGCGGCTACTCGTTCAGCTGGTCATACCCACGAACTGCCCGCCCGTCACGTTCAGCACCTGCCCATGCACGTAGTTCGCCCACGGCGAGCAGAGGAAGAAGATGCCGCCCGCGGCCTCCTCCGGCGTGCCCGCGCGCCCCAGCGGGATCAGCATCGAGGCCATCTGGCGCAGCTGCTCCGGTATCCCCAGCTGCACCTTCTCGCCGCCGATCTCCATCGTGTTGTCCTGGAGCTTCGCCGCCGTGAGGCGCGTCTCGATGAAGCCGAAGGCCACCGCGTTGACGTTCACCTTGAACTGGCCCCACTCCTTGGCCAGCGTCTTGGTCAGGCCCGTCACGCCGGCCTTGGCGCTTGAGTAGTTGGCCTGCCCCGCGTTGCCCATCGTGCCCGAGATCGAGCTGATGTTCACGATCTTGCGGAACACCTCCCTGCCTT
>DATBPO010000031.1:0-12895 GCA_036561265.1 Solirubrobacteraceae bacterium
CCGCGCTGCCCGATCTGCTCGCCGAGGTGGCGCTGGCGGCGCGCAGCGAGCAGGCACGCAGCGTGGGCGATGTTCTGTTGCGTCGCACTCGCCTGGGGCTGCTGGCCGCGGGCGAGCTCGCCGGCAGCGGCGGGGGCGAAGTGCCCGTGCCAGTGCAGCGCGTGGCCGATGTGCTCGCGCGTGAGCTTGCCTGGGAGCCTGCGCGTAAGGTGCGCGAGGTGGAGAGCTTTGCCGAGGAGGCCCAGGCGGAGGGGCTCGCGGGCGCGTGAGTGGCGGACGGACGGTCGGGGGTCCAATGACTAGGCGCCATCAGCTGCGCGCCGGCGGTCAGGAGCTGGAGCTGGGCGCGCGCCCAGTGCTAATGGGCGTGGTCAATGCAACGCCTGACTCCTTCAGTGACGGGGGTCGCTACACGAACATCGAGCAGCGCCTGGGGTTGGCGCGCCAGCTGGTGGAGGAGGGCGCGGACATCCTCGATGTGGGGGGCGAGTCGGCTTCAACCAACAGCGCCGCGGTCGGGGTGAGGGAGGAGATCGAGCGGGTGGTGCCGCTCATTGAGGGCATCGTGGAGAAACTTGGCGTGATGGTCTCGGTGGACACCTACAAGGCCGAGGTCGCTGCCGCGGCGATTGCGGCCGGCGCGAGCATCGTCAACGATGTCAGTGGCCTGCGTGATCCCGAGCTGGCGAGGGTGTGCGCGCGAACAGGCGCGGCGCTGGTGTTGATGCACACGCGTGCGGCACCCAAGCAGCGCTTGCAGGACCCGGATCTGTACGCCGACGTGGTGGGCGAGGTCCTGGAGTTTCTGCGCGAGCGCATCGAGCTTGCGCTGCAGCTGGGAGTAAGACGCGAGCAGCTCATCCTCGACCCCGGCCCCGACTTCGCTAAGACACCGGCGCAGACAATCGAGCTGCTGAGGCACCTGCGGCGACTGCACTCTCTGAAGCTGCCACTGCTGCTGGCGGTCTCGCGCAAGGACTTCATCGGCGCCCTCACGCGGCGCCCTCCGCGCGAGCGCCTGGGGGGGACGCTGGCGGCCGTGGCCCACGGTGTGGACGCGGGCGCGCACATCCTCCGCGTCCACGATGTCGGCCAGACGGCAGATTTCCTGCGCGTGCGCATGGCGCTCGCAGGTGAGCTCGACCCAGAGAGGGATCTGGCGCTTGCCGAGGAACACCGTTACGAGCATCCGCGCTAAGCGCTAAGGTGCTCCCACGGGTGCCGCTCGCTGTCCAACGCGAGCGGGCGCCAACCACCCAATCACAACTGAGGAGAATGAGACATGGCTGTACTTGAGCGCTCTGAGCTGGAGGCGAGCCCGCTGGCGGACCTGCACGCGATCGCCGACCAGGTGGGACTCGATGGCTTCCGGCGTCTGCGCAAGGCGGATCTGATCGACACCATCCTCGAGCGCGCGGGGGGCGGCGATGCGAGCTCACCAGCCGTTGCCGAGGACGAGCAGGCAGAGCCGGGAGAGTCGCGTGAGCCCGCGCGTCGCAGGCGTGGTGGACGTTCGCGCCGCTCAAGGGCCGGTGCCGAGCGCGAGTCCGAGGGTGATTTGGATGGGGAGGGGGAGGGGCCGCGTAGCTCTGCAGCGAGCTCTTCGCGACGGAGCCGCGGCCGCGGTGAGCGAACGGAGCGGGCCGCGCGCGGCGAGTCCTCCGCGCGCGAGACGGGGAGCGATGAGGAGCCCGAGGAGCGAGGCGGCAGGGACCGCAGCGCCGAGGGCGTGGTGGAGCTGCTGGGCAACGGCTCGGCCTTCCTGCGGGTGAACCCGCCGGAGCCCTCTGACGAGGACGTCTACATCTCGGCTGCGCAGGTGCGCCGCTGCGAACTGGTCAGCGGCGATCGCGTGAGCGGTCCGGTGCGCACGCCGCGGCGCTCGGAGCGCTACCCGTCGATGGCGCGGGTTGACACGATCAATGGCGTCTCGGCGGAGGCCGTGGCCGAGGGTCCCCGCTACGACGACCTGCCGGTGGCCCATCCCGATAAGCGCCTGGAGCTCGACGCCAACGACCCCACGCTGAAGGCGATCGAATGGCTCACCCCGATCGGTCTTGGCTCGCGCGCGGTAATCGTGGGCCCGGCGCGCGCCGGCAAGAGCGAGACGCTGCGACGCATCCTCGGCGCGCTTGTGGGCCGCGAGGGGCTGGAGGTCTCGGTGGTGCTGACGGGCGTGAGGCCCGAGGAGATCGCCGACTGGCAGCAGGGCCCCCTGGCGCCGACGGCGGCGCTTCACTTCGCCACCTCCGCCGATGTCCAGGGCCAGGCGGTGGAGCACGCGATCGACACCGCCCGGCGCGTGGCGGTGCGCGGCGCCGACGCGGTGGTGCTGATCGACGGCCTCGATGGCCTGCACCCCCACGTGGCGCGGCGCGCCCTATGCGCCGCACGCAACCTCGCCGAGGGCGGATCGCTGACGGTGATCGCCACGGCCTCGCACCCCCTCGGCGGAGAGAGCACGGTGATCACCCTCGACGCCGCGCTCACGGGCACCGGCCGGCTGCCGGCCCTGGACCTCGGCAACAGCGGCTCCCTGCGTCCCGAGCTGCTCGTCGGCGAGCAGGAGGCCGAGGCGATCGTGCGGGCGCGCGCGGCGGCGCTGGTGGGCTGAGCCTGCGTTCGCCGGCGAACGCAACCGGTGTAGTCAATTGGCGCAGTAGACGCGATTGTCACTTCTTATGCTTCGCACGCCCGTGCGACATATTCTCGACAAGGTGAACGGTCCTGGCCACAGGCGTGGCTGACCCTGTCGGCGCTATCGCCAGCAACCCGGTCAACCGCCCATGGCCTGCGTTCAGCAGCGCGCGTCCCACGCCGTTGAGATGAATCGTGACGCTGGCGGTCTGGCCGGCCGGGATTGCGAAGCTGGCAAGGCCGATCGTGACGGGGTGGGCTGGTTTCCGGCCGTGCTTCCTATTCGCGGCCGGCATAGCCTGGAGTGTGAGCTTGCCGCTGCAAGGCTGACCTCCCACGCACGCGAGCGTGCCAGTCGCCGTGCCGTTGCTCTGGGTGGCGAGGTTGGTCCCGGCGAGCGAGACGGTGGATGGCGCCGGCGGAGGGGTCGGCGGCGGAGGCGGTGGGGGATCTGGCCGGGGTGCCGGGGCGGCCAGCACGGTCAAGGCTCGCGCCTTGGTGGTATGCATACTGGGCGTCAGACCTTCGCAGTCGGGGATGCCTGCGTCTGAGAAGGATGCCGCCCAGTAGACGGTTCCCGGCGTGGCGGCAGCCTTGGTTGAGGTGAAGGTGTAGATGGGGCTCGTCCCGGCCTGAAGAGATCCGAGACCGCTGTCGATGTCGGGGCTTGACAGCTGTGCTTCCGAGGACGCCACGGAGAACGTCAGCGCCGTGGCCAGTTCGCCCGAGAAGGTCACGGGCGCGCCCTGCTGGACCGTCACGCCGACCGTGGGACTGAGCGACACTTCCAGTACAGCCGCCCGTGCACTGGCGGAGAGGGCGCAAATCGCCCATTGCGGCGTTTCGACATAGGCGTGCGCAGGTGCAGCCGACTCTACGGCGGCCCACCCGAGAACGGCAAGCATCGAGAGTAATGCAGCAACAACACGGACAACCAGACGACGCTGGGTCCGGACAAGCTCACGTCTTGATAGCTCCATGGTGTAGCCCCTCTCCCCCTCGGTTGCAGATAATCGTTGCAATCACGGGTCACCGTTTGCGCTTGCCACGGCTGTGCGCGGGCTTCTCAACCAGATGGACGGTTCGGGTCTGTATACCGGCTGCTCCCGCCTGTACGATCAGCAGATGCGCGGTGAGCCGCCCGTGGCCCGCGGTCAGTAGAGCCCGTCCTGATCCGTTGAGGTGAATGGTGACGTTCGCGGTCTTGCCGGCGGCGATGGAGAAGCTGGCGCGGCCGATGGTGATGAGACCAGTTGCTTTCCTGCCGCGCTTCTTCTTCGCGGCCCGGGCTGCTTGCAGCGTGAGCTTGCCGGTGCAGGACTGGCTGCCTACGCAGTCGAGCTTGACAGATACGGCGCCGGTGCTCTGGGTCGTGAGGCTTGCCGCGGCGAGCGCGAGGGTGGACGGTGGGGGAGGGGTAGGCAGCGGCTGCTTACTGGGAGCAGAGCCTTCGGGAGTTGGCGCCGGAGCAGGCGTCGCAAGTGCTTCGATGGGGCGCAGAGCCTTGGTCCGCACACCACCGGTGCCACCCGCATTGCTGGCGGTGAGAGCGCAGTAGATGGTGCGTCCGACATCCGCCGCGGTGAGTGGGTAGGTGGTGACGGAGCCGGCCTGGAGAGTCTGTCCGTTCGCGGAGTTGACGAACGAGTAGGTGAACGTGGGCGAGCCAGTCCAGGCACCGGGTTCGCAGGTAACGGTGTGGCCGACCTGGGGCACTGCGCGCACGACGATCCCACCGCCTCCACGCGGTGCTGGGGGCGGGGTTTCGGAGCCTTCGATGAAGTCCCTAATCTCCGGTGCGGCCACGTTGGCGAAGCCGTCGGTCGCGCCGTCGCGGCACTGTTCGCCGGAGACGACCGCGACGGTATCCATGACGCCCACGAGGGTTGGCGTCGTCCCTGCGGTCAGTGCGCTGCCGCTGTCGCCGCTGCATGCGGTCCCGGTGGGCGTACTTGCGCATACGAAGACAGCATCGGCTTCTCTGCCGCACTGTTCGCTTGACCCGACGGTCATGCCGATCGAGTACAGAGACTGGTCCGCTTCCGAGTTTGGGTTCTGCTTGCCGAAGCCCGTGAGGTTGGCCCTGGCTCCTTCCGCCGGCGAGGGGCCCGCGGAGGCGAGGCCGATCTGCTGCACCGTAGCGTTGAGTGTCAGCGGCTTTTCGAGCGTGAGCACGGCCACGTCGTCGGGGGTCTCGCCAGTTAGGGAGAAGGCATACATTGGATGCACCCGCGCTGCGGAGATGAACACGGCCTGCAGGGCAGGATTGTTCTTGATTTCTTCGACAGTCACGCTCGCGGAGCCAGCCACGACGACGAACGCTTCCGGGGCGAGCCGTTCTCCGGTTTCCAGGTCGAACGTGCAGTGCGCGGCGGTGAGGATGTGCGTGCTGTCGAGGATCGCGCCGCCGCACGCGAGACCTCCGCCACCTGCGAATTCCGCAAAGACCTCGGCCTGCCACGGTGCCTGTGTGATAGCGATCTGGCCGCCGCCGACGATCGCCGCACGAGCTCGCAGTGAGAGCGCGTGGCCGATGGCTGCGCGGCGATGCAACAGGTGCAGGAAGGACCGATGGGGCGCTCGGTTGACCACATGCGGGCGCGGAGCGATCGGTCGCGCCGAGGCGATGCCCCCGCATACGATTGCGAACGCGATAGTCGCCGCCACGACGAAGCCACCGACTCCACCCAGTGTCAACCGTCGTCCAACCATTGGTTCCATACCCCCCTTTAGCTAATGATGGTCTCGAGGCGACCCGTTTGAGCGCCACGTTAGATCCCGGCCCCACTGATTGCAGGCATGTCTCTCATGCAGACAATACAGCACGTTGCGTATTATGCAGAGTGGGGCAGCGCCGGGTGGATCGCTGCCCCGGCTAGCGCCGGTAGGCCACCCGGCCCCAGGAGGGCTCGGGTGCGAGCTCGATCGGCTCGCCGCCGGCGGCTGAGCGCGCATCGGTGGGTTGCACGTAGATGAAGCTGCAGGTCTCCTGCACGAAGGCCACCTGCAGCTCGCCCTCGTTGACGCGCTGGTCAAGCCAGGCGCCGCGGAAGACGAGGCGCCGCAACCAGTGCACGAGCGAGCGCTCGGCGGGCCCCACGAGCTCGGCCCAGCACTCATTCACGTGCTCACCCAGCGCTGAGGCGGGGTCCTGGATGTCGCCGTTGACGGCGAGGTTGACGAGGTCTTCGAGCTCATCCTCGCCCAGGCGCCCGCCGACGAAGCCCAGCTTCAGTGCGGCCTGCTCGCAGCGCTCGGAGAAGTCGGCTTCATTGAAGGTGAAGCGCAGCTCTCCGTATTCGAGGACGAAGTCCTCGCCTGAGTCGTAGTTTCCGCGGCGTGTCTTTTCCATGACGTTAGGTGCCGGGAGATCGTTCGCTGCCCAGGCCGTCGGAATCATATGGCTGGTTCCTGCTCGGGTGGATGCACTGCATGGGAACTTGCATCGGGCTGCTGGCAACCGAGTTCTCGTGCGTTCTGGGCATTTGCACTGGGCTCCGGGCATCCTCGTTCTCGTGCGTGCTCGACATGCTCGTCGTATCGGGCGCGCGCCTGGGAATCGCCAGGTCTGCATGTACGCTCCCGGAAGATGGCGCGCCTGACAGAGCATGGCCTGCGACGGTCCGTGGGGGTCCCGGGGCTGTTCGCCACCGCCTACGGCAACGTGGGCTCCTCGATCTACTACGCCCTCGGCCTGGTGGCGGCGCACGCCCTCGGCCTCACGCCGCTTGTGTTCCTCTTCGCTGGCGGCCTGTTTGCGCTGATCGCCAAGACCTACGCCGAGGGCGCGGCGATGTTCCCCGAAGCCGGCGGCTCCTCCTCGTTCGCACGGCACGCCTTCAACGAGGTGGTCTCGTTCTTCGCGGGCTGGGCGCTGAGCCTCGACTACATCCTCACGATCGCCATCTCGGCGTTCTTCGTGCCGCACTACCTCAGCGCCTTCCCGGGCCTGGGAGGGCTCAACCACAACCCCGGGGACATCATCGGCGGCCTGGTCACGGTGGTGGTGCTGGCCAGCCTGAACATCCGCGGGCTGGGGGAGTCGGCGAAGCTCAATTTCATCCTGGCGATTACCGATCTGAGCACGCAGGTGCTGCTGGTGGTCGTGGGCTCGGTGCTCGTGCTGAACCCGACGCTTTTGATTCACCAGGTCAACCTGGGCACGGCGCCCACCTGGCACGAACTGATCTTTGCGCTGTCGCTGGCGATGCTGGCCTACACGGGCATCGAGACGGTGTCGAACATGGCCGAGGAGGCGCGCGATCCCGGTCGTGAGGTGCCAAAGGCCATCAACCTTGTGGTGCTGGCCGTGCTGGGGGTGTATCTGGGCATCTCCTTCGTCGCCCTCTCCGCGCTGCCCGTGGAAGCCGTGCCGGGGCACCCGCATCAGTACCAGACCCTGCTGGGCGTGGAAGGCGCCGGTGGGTTTCAGAACGACCCGGTGCTGGGGATCGTCTCGCGCCTGGGCCTGCACGGCACGGTGCTGCACCTGTCCACCTACTACGTCGGCCTCCTGGCTGCCACGATCCTGTTCATCGCCACCAACGCCGGCATGATCGGCATCTCGCGCCTGTCGTGGTCGCTGGCGGAGCACCGTCAGCTGCCGAGCGTGTTCTCGCGCCTGCACTCGCGCTACCGCACTCCGTGGTTCACGATCGTGTTCTTCTCTGGTCTGGCTGGGGTGCTGATCCTCTACGGCAACACCAATGTGCTGGGCAACCTCTACTCCTTTGGGGCGATGCTGTCCTTCACGACGGCCGCCGTCGCAGTGGTGGCGTTGCGCATCAAGGACCCTGACCGCGAGCGCCCCTACCGCATGCCGTGGAACGTGCGCATCCGCGGCTCCTCGATCCCGATGACAGCGGTGATCGGCGGGCTGGGCACCTCATTGACATGGGTGGCGGTGATCGTCTACCACTCCGAGGCGCGCCTGGTTGGCATCCCCTGGATGGTGCTGGGGATGGGCGGCTATATCTACTACCGTCGCCGTCAAGGCCTGAGCCCGCTCAAGAGGTACCGCATCGAGCGCCCGGAGCGTCCGGCGGACTTTCAGGAGCTCGGCTACCGCACTGCGCTCGTGCCGATCTTCGGCGAGGACGTTAGCGCCACGGCGCTTTCAAGCGCCGCCAAGCTGATCGGCGAAGACGGCGTGCTGTATGCGATCTTCGTTCTGCCGGTCCCCAGCCAGCTCTCGCTGGAGGCGGGCCTGGAGACCGAGGAGGCGCAGGGTCGCTCGGTACTAGAGAGCGCCCGCATCGTCGCCCGCCGCGCGGGCCTGAAGATCCATACGGGCCTGATTCGCACACGCCACCCGGGCGCCGCGCTGGTGGAGGAGGCCGAACGGGTGGGGGCCGATGTCATCTACTGGTCCACCCTGCATGCCCCGGCGGGCGAGCGCCGCGTTGGTCCCACGGCGGCCTACCTGCTCAGCCGCAGGCCCTGTCGGGTGATCATCGAGACCGAGAATCGTCCGGCGGCGCGGAGTGAGACGCCTACTGCAACCCCAGCACCACTCGCGCGCGCGTGACACCGTTGCCCAGGGACTCACCGCCGCCGCCGCTGAGCGTGGTGAGCGACTGTAGGTAGGGCAAAGCGCTTGAGATGCCTTCGGACTGCGCTAGGCCGAGCGTTTCGATGAGGCTCACGAGCGTGGGGAATTCGATCAGCAGACTGGGCTTCAGGCCGTGGCCGAGCGTCGTGGCAGCGGCCTGGTAGTTGGCTGAGCTTGAGAGGGTTGCTGTGGGATTGAGCGCTTCCTGCACGGAGGCCGGCCCGAGGCCGATCGCGAACTTGCCGTTGCCGGCGCCGATCGCCACGATCACCGGGAAGCCGGCGATCTTTACCGTGACCGCTTCTTCGGCGCCGGGGATGGTGGTGGGGGCCACTTCATCGCCGGCCTGTCGGTATGCCTGCGCGAGCTTGCCCACGGCGGCGCGCGAGCGGGCCGGGTCCTTGGACGCGATCACGACGCCGGCCTGAAGATTAAGCAGGCCGCTGCCGCTGGCGAACACCCCGGTCGCGCCCATCCAGCTGAGCAGGTCCTTATTGAGATCGACGCTCTTGGTGAAGAGTGGTGCGAACACCCCTTCGAGGCTGTAGGTGCCGATGGTCAGCTTTCTGAGGGGTGTGATGAAGGTGCGAAGCGTGCTGGCGCCCTGCCCGAAGGTGGCGCTGACATCGCCTACACCCAGGGCCAGCCACGAGCCCCCGGGCAGCTGGCCGACGAACTGAGCAGCTGCGGTGCCGGGTAGCAGGCCGGTCTCGCTACCCCCTCCGCTTGAGATCGTGTCGATGTCGAGCGCAAACGAGGTCGGGGTGGGAAGCAGCGATAGGTAGGTCTGGGCGGCATTGCCCAGCAGGCCGCCAAGCGAGGGCAGGCCGGAGGTGTTCAGGTAGAGGTTGGCGAGCGCGCCGGGTTCTGCATGGAGGGTGAGCTTGGCATAGGGAGCAGCGTGCAGGATCGAGCTGGCGGGGCCTGCCTGCTCAGTGTCAATCACGCTATGCAGTGCGGTCTCGCTGCCGAGCACGGCGAACTTGCCGACGAGTCCCTCGGCGTAGCCGCCGGTGTCGACCTGGTAGCTGACGCCGCGATAACTGGCGGCGTGCGCACCAGTTTCCTGGGCGCGGGCGTGAAGGAATGCGTTGGCCTTGCCGGTGTCGGTGGTGTCGAGCACGATCGCGCCCTGGGAGACCTTGCCTGCGAGCAGCTGCTGCAGAACGCCTTCCGCGGCGCCCACGATGCTTGCGCTGGCGATCGCTTCGGAGAGGCTGCTAGTCAACGCTTCGGTGGCCTTGCCGGCGTCTAGGGACGTGACGAAGGCTCCTGCCCGAGCACCCAGCCAGGGCTTGACGTCGTGTGCGTAGTTCAGCTGACGGCCGCTTGGCGAGAGCAGCTTCAAGAGACTGCTGAACGGTTCGCCCGAGTGCGTCAACTTCTGGGTGCTGGCGGTCGTGTTGCTCTTGAGGCTGCCGCTGGGCTGCACGGCGGCGCTCACATAGAGGGGCGCGGTGCCCGGCACGACCGAGGCGGGATCGAGCGGCGGGCTCGACGAGGCGCCGCAGCCGGCGAGCGGGACCGCGATGACCAGCGCCGCGAGCACCACCGGTAGGAGAGAGGTCCAGAGCGGTCTGCGAGAAGCCCGAGGCGGTCTGCGATAGGTCCAGGGCGGTCTGCGAGAAGCCCGAGGCGGTCTGCGATAGGTCCAGGGCGGTCTGGAGGAAGGAGAGCGCAAGGCACTGATCGTATGCAAGTTCGCGGTCATTTCGCCGCACTGCAAGCTCGCATGCGCTTTCTGGCGTACCGATGGAGTCCCTCGGCGACGCGCGAAAAGCCCGGATTAGCAGCCATTTCTGCCATTTTTGTCGCGTTTTAGGCATGAAGTGGGAAAAAGTGTGGCATTGAGCTTGCAATGTGGGAGGAAGTGGGGTAAGTTGCACGCAGCGAGCCGGGGTGGAGAGGCTCCTCCCACCTCTCCACTCCGGCTTCATACGAGAGGTCCGCGCGCCGGGTCCCTCGCTTCCATTCAGTTCAGGAGCCGACGACAGTGGCTTTCCGCGGGACCTTCGATCACACGCTCGACGCCAAGAACCGCCTCACGGTCCCGGCTCGTTACCGCGCGACGCTGTCCGAGGGTGTGGTACTGGCGATGCCCGTCGATCTGGAGCCCTGTGTGGGCGTGTGGCGCCCTGAGGATTACGAGCGCTACAGCGAACGGGCGCTGGCCGAGCTGCCCCCACTCTCTCCACGCCTGGCCGAGCTCGAGCGCTTCTTCTACGGCAGCTCACACGACGCAGACCTGGATGCGGCCGGGCGCATCATGGTGCCGAGCTTCCTGGGAGAGCACGCGGGCCTCGCCAAGGAGGTCGTGGTGGTGGGCGCGGGGGATCGCCTGGAGCTGTGGGATCGCGAGCGCTGGAACGAGCACCGACCGACGCTGCTGGGCGGCGTCGCGGAGATAACCGCACGTGTTGACCACACTGATTGACATGCCCTCCACGCACATCCCGGTGCTTGCGCCAGAGCTCCTGGGGCTTCTGCACCCGATCTCCGGGCAGACGGCGATCGACTGCACCTTTGGTGGGGGCGGTCACGCGCGCATGGTCGCTGAGCGCCTGGGCGAGGATGGGACGCTGATCGCGATCGACCGCGATCCCCTGGCCGCGGAGCGCTGCGAGGCGCTCGCCGAAGAGGTCGCGTGTGAGGTGCGTTTCATCGCCGGCGGTTATGCCGAGGCGCTCCAGGAACTCAGATACGAGGGCATCCGCGCCGACCTCGCCTACTTCGACCTTGGTATGTCCTCGATGCAGGTCGACACGCGCGAGCGCGGCTTCTCCTACTCCTACCAGGCGCCGCTGGACATGCGCATGGACCCAACCCAGGAGCTAGACGCGCGCACGATCGTGGCCAGTTGGGATCAGCGTCAGCTCACGAGCGTGCTGCGCGACTTCGGCGAGGAGCGTCACGCCGGGGCCATCGCCCGCGCGATCGTGCGCCGCCGCGCCCAGCAGCCGATCGATACGACCCTCGAGCTGGTGGACGTGATCAATTCGGCGATCCCCACACCGGCGCGCTTTGCGGGCAGCCACCCGGCCAAGCGCGTCTTTCAGGCCCTGCGTATTGCCGTCAATGATGAGCTCGGTCAGCTGGATCGCGCGTTGCCGTTGGCTTGGGAGACGCTGCGCGAGGGTGGGGTGCTGGCTGCCATCTCATTTCATTCGCTTGAGGATCGCCGCGTAAAGCGCTTCATGGTTGCCCGCGCGCGCGGCTGCATCTGCCCGCCCGATCTGCCCGTGTGCGCCTGTGGGCGCGAGCCCGAGGCGACGCTCTTGACGCGCCGCGCGATCATGCCCTCCGCGGAGGAGGTCGCGCACAACCCACGTGCCTCATCCGCGCGCCTGCGCGGAGCCTGCAAGCTCATCGAGACAGGAGGTCAAGCATGACCCCGCCGCCCGCCGCAGTCGCAATTCCCGCAACACGCCCCGCCGCACGACCCGCTCCGGCCCGTCGGGGTGCCCCCGCGCGACGGCGTGCGCGCGCCCCGCAGACGGCTCCCGCGCTGGCTCCCAGCCGGCTGTTCGACCGTCTCATACGCGGCCGCGTGTGGATCGGCCTCGTCGCCTTCGCGCTGATCGGCATCGTCGCGATGCAGCTATGGCTGTTGAAACTCAACGGCGGCATCGGCCGTGCGATCGAGCACGAGGGGATGTTGGAACGCACCAATGCCGCGCTGAGCGCCGAAAACTCTTCGATGTCGGCCGGCGACCTGGTCGAGCAGCAGGCGGTGGCGAGCGGCATGAGGATCGTCGCGCCTGGATCGCTGATTTTTCTGCGCAGCCGTGGATCGATGGACGAACGCCTGGCTGCCGCAAGACTCGCGCAGTCTGCGGGAGGCTGACCGGTGCCGGGAGTTCAGCGCCGGATCGGCGCTCTGTTTGGGGTTTTCTTCCTGCTGCTGGTGCTGGCTGCGGGGCGGACCCTCTATATGGGCACGGTACACAGCAGCGCGCTGCGCCGGGCGGCGCGCAGTCAGCAGCTGACCTATGAACAGGTGCCGGCTCAGCGCGGCACGATCACCGATCGCAATGGCGTCGATCTGGCGATCTCCGAACCGGCGCAGGATGTCTCGGCCACGCCCTACCTGATCAGGGACCCCTTAAAGGCATCCCAGCGGCTGGCGCCGCTTCTGGGGCAGACGCAGGCACGTGTGCTGGCACACCTCAGCGAGAGCTCGGGCTTCGTATATCTCGCGCGCTCTCTGCCGGCTGCCCGCGCCCGAGCGGTGTTGCGGCTGAAGCTCGAAGGCATTCAGGGCACGCCGACGATGCGGCGCGTGTATCCGCGCGGGACGTTGGCGGCGCAGGTGCTTGGCATGGTCGGCACCGAAGGGCATGCGCTGGCGGGCCTTGAGTACTCGCTGCGCGGCGTGCTCGCCGGCAAGAACGGCGAGCGGCGGGTGGTGAGCGATGCGATCGGGCAGCCGGTGTCGATCGAGGACGTGCACCACGAGGTGCCGGGTGCGCGCGTGGCGCTGACGCTGGACGCCAACATCCAGCAACGCACCGAAGACGTGCTGAGCGCGGTGGATCTCAAGTTCCACCCCAAGGACGCGACGGCGATCGTGATGGACCCCAATACGGGGGCGATCCTGGCGATGGCCAACTGGCCGCAGGTCAATGCCAATGACCCAGCCGCGGCCTCCCCGGAAGCGCTCGAGAACCGCGCCCTGGGCTTCGACTACGAACCGGGCTCGACGTTTAA
>DATBPO010000032.1:0-8478 GCA_036561265.1 Solirubrobacteraceae bacterium
GGGCACGGCGCCGACGTGGTCGAACCTTGTTTTTGCGCTAACCGTGACGACGATTGCGTTCACCAGTGTGGAGTCGGCTTCGGGGCTGGCAGGGGAAGTGCGGGCAGGGCGCGGCGCGCTGCGCCGGCTCGTCGGCAGCGGCATGGCGCTCGTGCTCATCGGCTATGTGGGGATAGCCGTGGTCGCCGTCACCGCTCTGCCCGTGCACGACGGGCACACGGCCCTGGGGGGTCGGTATGAGAACGATCCCGTCATCGGGATCGTCATGCAGATGCACCCCCACTGGCTGGAGCAGACGCTCAAGTATCTCGTCGGGGTCTTGGCCTCGGTCACCCTCGTCGCGGCCGCCAGCGCGGCGATGCTCGGGCTCTCGCGGCTGGGCTACTCGCTCTCTACCAACCGCCAGATTCCCAGCGGGCTGGGGGCGCTGCACCCCAAACGCTCCACGCCCTACGTGCTGATCGGCATCGCCGGGGTGATGGCCGCGGCGCTCGTGGTGCCCGAGGATCTCGAATTCCTGGTGGGCATCTACGCCTTCGGGGCGATGCTCGCCTTCACCATCGCCCATCTCTCGGTCTGCCGCCTGCGCTACTCCGAGCCCGACCGCGACCGGCCCTACCGGATCCCATTCTCCGTGCGCGTGCGCGGGGGGGATCTGCCGCTGCCGGCCGTGCTGGGGGTCGTGGTGTCCGCCGCCGGCTTCCTCGCCGTGATGATCGTGCACGAGCCCGCGCGCTACGTCGGCCTCGGTTGGCTTGCTGCTGGCTTGACGCTGTATGTCGTATACCGCCGCGCCGATGAGAACTCGCTGCTCAAGCGCGTCACCGTCTCCCCGGAGATGCTCCGGCCCGAGCAGGCGCGCGAACGCGACTACGGCTCGATCCTCGTGCCGCTCTTCGGCACCAAGCTCGACGAGGACATCATCCAGACCGCCGCGCTGCTGGCCTCCGGCGAGCCCACCGACGACGCCGCCATCGACACCGCCACGATCGAGGCCGTCTGGATCTTCGAGATGCCCATGGCGCTGCCGCTGGAGGCACGGCTGCCCGAGGAGCAGATCAGGCACGCCCGCCAGGTGCTTGCGCGCGCCAAGGCGGTGGGCGAGGAGTACGCCGGCGTGCACGTCGCCACCGCCACCATCCGCGCGCGCGGAGCGGGGCACGCCATCGTCGAGGAGGCCCGGCGGCGCGGCGTCGAAGCGATCGTGCTCGGCGCCGAGGAGCCCTCGCGCATCCGCGGCGGCGCCATGTTGGGGGGCGGGGGGCTGCCGCTTGAGAACTACGTCGGGCGCATCACCAAGTACGTCATCGACAAGGCTGCCTGCCGCGTCATCGTCACCGCCCCGCCCGGCCAGGACGCCCGTTCGCAGGTCGCATTGCCCACGGCAGAGGAAGTCGCAGCGGCGGGCTGATCATCTAAGCTGCGCCTCATGTTCGTTCTGATCGTGGGAGCGGGCCGCGTGGGGTCGGCGGTCGCCAAGTCTGCCCTTGCCGCAGGCCACGAAGTCTCCGTGCTCGACGAGGATCCGCTCTCGCACGAGCGCCTCGACGCTGGGCAGAGCAAGAGCTGGGAGGACGCTCACGGCCAGTTCACCGTCGGCACCGCGCTCGAGGTCGATGCGCTGATCCAGGCCGGCATCGAACGCGCAGACGTCTTCATCGCCTCCACCGACGGCGACAACACCAACCTGATCATCGCCCAGATCGCGCAGAAGCGCTTCGATGTGCCCAAAGTGCTCGCGCGCGTCATGGACCCCGCGCGCGCCAACTGGTACGGCGAGCAGGGCCTGCACACGATCTCCCCGACCCAGCACGCGATCGAGATGTTCGAGAGCGCGCTGGCGGTCGAGCACGCCTAGGGGATCGGAAGAGCTCTCGTGTACGCCATCATCGTCGGAGCGGGTAAGGTCGGGCGCAACCTCGGGCGCGAGCTCATCGCCAAGGGCAACGAGGTCACGCTCATCGAGTCCTCCCGCCAGCGCTACCTCGCCATTGAGGAGGAGTTCGAGCACGCCGCCCAGTACGGCGACGCCACCGAGCTATGGGTGCTCGATCGCGCCGGCATCCAGCGCGCCGACCTCGTCATCGCCGTCACCGGAGACGACGAGGACAACATGCTCGTCTGCCAGGTCGCCAAGCAGAAGTACCTCTGCGACCGCATCATCGCCCGCGTCAACAACCCGCGCAACCTCCAGCACTTCAAGCTCCTCGGCATCCAGCCCGCCGTCTCCGCCACCGACCTCATCCTGCGGTTGATAGAGCACGAGGTGCCCCGCTACGGGCTCGTCCACCTGCTCGCCCTCGAGGAGGAGCGCCTGGAGATCATCGAGCTCGAGGTCAACGCCGACGCCCCCGCCGTCGGGGAAACCGTCGCCGCCATCGACCTGCCCGACGGCAGCCTCATCATCTCCGTCCTGCGCGACGGCTCCGGCTTCGTGCCCAAGGCCGACACCGTCATCGAAGCCGGCGACGAGGTCCTGCTCGTCCTCGATCCCGGGCTCGAGGAGACCGTCACCCCCTTCTTCGCGCCCAACGGCAGCCGGCCGCTGGGGTAGGGGGTATATCGCCGGCCCTGGTGGCAGCCGACTGCCTCGCTAGCTATTGTTGGAGTCCCGATCCGGGATGGTGTAATTGGCAACACGCGTGCCTCTGGAGCACGAATTTGGGGTTCGAGTCCCTGTCCCGGAGTATGCCTGGGTACGTCTTGCAGCCGTGGTCATCTGGTGCGCCGATCTACCCCTTCGAGCGCCCTGGGGGTGAGCCCACGATGATCCCGGATGTCGTCCTGCGCGGGGCGCCCACCATGCGGCGGTCGGGAGGCACGCGGCTCACGGACTGAGGAGAACGGGATCAATCGAGATCGAACGCGGCTCGGATTGCTTCGCTGAGGGCCGGCTCTTGACCGTCAAGCAGTACGCCGATCTGCGCTCCGAGCTGGCTCGTAGGGATGGTGGTTAGGTTGTCGCAGCTGACGACAGATCGTCCGGCGAGTCCGTTTGCCGCGTCTACCGCAACCTCAGTGGAAAGCCCGCGGATGGTCGTGGTGATCGGAGCGACCGTAACTGTTGAGAGGTACGGGCGTACCAGCTCGCGCGTGAGGAGAAGCACCGGCCGGGACTTGTCGAGCTGCGCGACGTGGATTGGGCGCATCAAGCGAGCGGGGAGGGCAGGCCTGCAGCGTACTCGGCCAAGCCGGCAAGCTCAGGATCGGGGCCTGTGCGGGCGAGGATTTCGGCATCACGAGCGGCGACCGCGCGCCGCTGCTCGCGCTCCAGTGCCTTGGTGACGACCGCCGCTCGGCTGCGTCCGCCACCGGAGTGGACTTGCTCGTCAACGAAGTCGACAAGGTCCTCCGGTAGTCGCACCGCGATCTGCTTGCTCATCCCAGAATGGTACCAAAATGCTCCCGCGAAATCGACTTGGCTCTGGCAATCCACCCCTGGGCTGACTATAATCTTGGTCATGTCTGAGACCCTGCCTTTGTCGTCAGTCAAGGCGCATCTGTCTGAACTCGTGGATCGCGTGGAGGGGGAGCACGATCGGGTCGTGGTTACGCGTAACGGCAGACCGGCTGCTGTCCTGATCAGCAACGATGATCTCGAAGGTCTTGAGGAGACGCTTGCGATCATGTCCGATCCGGCGCTCATGGCGCAGGTCCGGGAGAGCGAGCAGGCTCTCGCGGATGGTGATACCGGCACGGCGCTCGCTGAGATGCGCGCCGCGTTCGAGCTTCGCCGCGACGCTGCGGCGTGAGCGACGCGCCGTGGGAGGTGCGGGTGATGGGGCCTGCGCGTCGTCAGCTTGACCGGTTGCCAACCGCGGTTGCTGCCGCGGTGTTGGAGACGTTCGGCGCGATTGCGTCCAATCCGCGGCGCTTGGGGAAACCTTTGCGCTTCGAGCTCGACGGATGCTGGTCGGCGCGCCGCGGCCCCTATCGCGTCATCTACCGCATCGACGATGCGACCCGCACGGTCTCGGTTCTTGCCGTCGGGCATCGTGCCGACATCTACCGCCCACGCTGAGAGCGCTACCACTCCGGCAGCTCCTGCGCGAGCGTCTGGAAGTACGGTTGCTTTGACCAGATGTCGCGGTTGCCGACGACGTAGAGCCGCCTCCGGGCGCGGCTGACGGCGACGTTGAGCAGGTTCGGGCGCTGCGCTGCCCAGCGCTTGTCCGTGACCCGCCCGGGGTCTCCTCCGAGCACGAGCACCACGATGTCGGCCTCCTGGCCCTGGGTGGTGTGGATGGTCCCGGCCGTGAGCCCGGCGCGGTATTTGCGGTAGCTGCGGAGCTCCTCGGCGACCACGCGGAACGGCGAGATCAGGAAGACCTCGCTGAAGTCCACTCCAAAGCTCGCCAGCTCGTCCAGAAGCCGCTCCGTCCGCACTCCCTCGGCCGGCACCCAGTGTTCCTTCGAATGTTCTCCGGCGACGTGCAGCCACCCGCTGTCCGGCAGCGCAAGCGGCTCGCGGGCAGGCGTGTGAGCGATCATCTGGTTGTCGTAGGCGATCTGGTTGACGATCCCGAACATCGGCTGCTCGCAGCGCCGGTGCACGTTGAGCGGCGAGCCGACCCAGATCTCGCCTTCGCTGCCGCGAAAGGTTCCCACCGGCGTGGCCTGGTCGGCGAGCGTCTGGACCGAGGATTGGCCGGGCAGCACGGCGTCTGGCACCTCGTGCGCCGTCTGCAGGTGGCGCTGGGTGGCAAGCGGGAGCGCGACGATCGGCTCCAGCTGCAGCGGGTCGCCGACGACGACGGCGCGCCGCGCGCGCCAGATCGGCCCGGCGGCGTTCTGCGGCGAGCTCTGTCCGGCCTCGTCGACGAGCAGCCAGCCGAGCGCCTCTGACCCGAGATGGCGAAAGAGCCGCGGATAGGACGCGAAGGTGGTGCTGATGACAGGCACCAGCATAAAGAGGCACTGCCACGCCGCGAGCGCCGCCTCCGGCGGTATCTCAGCGGGCGAGCTGCCCTGCATGACGTCGATCGCCACCTTAAGGCTCTCCTGCATCCTGCGCGCCGTGGCGAGCGCAAATGCCTTGTGCAGCTCAAGCGCCGCGAGGAAGACCTCTGTGCGAGCGCGGTCCCAGCTCTCGTCGAGCCACGGTGCTTGGGACTCGCGCCGCGCGCGCTGCGAGTCCTCTGTCCACTGCTCGTCCGGGAAGACCGAGCCGGGGAACAGCGTGTCCCAGCGCTCGCCGGCGTCGGCGAGCTCCCGCTCCAGCTGCGCAGTCCGCTCTCGCGCCTGGCGCTCGCCGCTCTGGTGGAGGCTTGCGCGCTCGCTGCAGTCCGCAACGGCGCGCACGGCATCGGCCTCCTCCTTATGGGCGCCCGCCAGCGCCCGCTCGGCCGCCGTGACGCGGGCTGCGAGCTCGTAGTCGCGTGCGCGCCACTCGCGCGGGATGCGCCCCAGGCTGCTCAGCACCTCCGGCACGCGGGGGCGCACGGAGCGGTGTCGCGCCAGCGCCTGGGCGGCGAGCTTGTGCTCATCCAGGCGGCGGGGCAGAGCCTGCCGGCAGCGAGCAAGATCGCCCTCGGCTTCATCCAGCCTCGCCCTCGCGTCCTTCAGCTGTGAGGCGTGCTCCTCGGCGGAATCGCGGCACGCCTCCAGCTCATCGAAGAGGCGAGCGTAGGCTTCGCGCTCGGCGCGGGCAGCGCTCTCCCGATCGAGGGCGGCGCGAAACTTATCGACGGCGCGCTCCCAGTCTCCCGGCCTGACTTTGTGGCGCCTGAGGATATGCAGCAGCCCGCCCTGGCCTTGCGTCGCGTCCGTAAGCCCGTTCTCGCGCTTCCCGTCATCGCTGCGCCCGCTCTCGCGTGCCTCGTCGTCGATGCTCCCACCCTCCGGCCCATGAAACCAGAAAGCCGACGCGAAGGCCTGGCAGTGGGCGACGCTGCCCAGCCGTGCAGCCACCATCGCCCACGCCTCCCCCGAGGCGGTCGCATTGCCGGCCCGCAGCGCGCCGCCCAGCATGTTGGTGGCGACATCGCCGAAGTAGTCGATCCGATCGCGCCATTCGGGGGCGATCGCCTGCGCCAGCGGAATCTCGATGCTGACGTTCTCCGCGGCGGCGTTGGTGGCACATGCGAGGACCATCTCAAATCCCGTGAGGCCTGGCATCAGCGGATTTGCGGTGCGCGGGTGGCCGCCGTGGTGAAACCTGATCGGCTTCCCGCGGAATGCTTCGCTCGGCTTCTTCAGCTCTGCGAGCCGCTGCGCGCGCTCGACCACCAGCGCCGCGATAAGATCGCGCAACATCGTCGTCTTGCCCGTGCCGGGCGGTCCATTGACGCCGAAGAGCGTGCCCTCTCCGCCCTCTCCGCCAGCTTCGCCGCCCAGGATCTCGTCGTTGATGATCGCGTTCAGCGCCAGCTGCTGCCCCAGGTCCGCCGGCTCTGAGACGCTGCGCGGCCAGCGCCCCCGCGGCACGTACTTCGGCGCCAGCGCTCTGCGCACGAAGCCAGGCGCCCGCTCGACATCTATACAGGCCTTCCGCTCGCCCGCAGGCTCCTCATGGCCGGTGAGGTAGCGCCTCAGCGCGGGCCCGCAGTCGCCCCGACCCACCGCCCTGGCGACGATCTCCAGATCTCGCGCGATGAAGCTGTTGAGAAAATCTCGCTGAGCGGTGCGCTCATCGTCGGTCCGCCGGACCTGACGGCTCTGCACGCGGATATCGACCGCCATGCGTATGGCCTCGATCCGTCTTGGGTCCCGCCCCGAGCGCTTCGAGTCGTCTGAGTCTCTTGAGTCTTCTGAGTCTTCTCGGTCCTCCGGGTCCTCCGATGTCCCGCCCTCGAGCGTCTCCGCCACGAGGTCGCGAATGTCCTTGAGCAGCCCAAGGTCAAGCACGCTGCTCGCTGAGCTCTCCTCTGGCTCGGGATCGGAGCCCGCCCGCTCGTGCCGCGCGAGCGCCAGCAGATTATCGAGCCCATTCGCAAACTCCCGCGAGGCGCGCTCGAATCCATCCAGCCAGCCCCGTGCCATCGCCGGTCCGCCCCACGCTCGGCCGAGCGCCCAGGCGCAGCTGGAGAGCGTCTGCGAGCCCGGGATGACTCGTCCATCCTCCGCCACCGCGAATGCGGCGAGCGCGCTGTATCCTGCCTCCTGTCGATCTCCGTTGTCCTCGTCGCTGCGATCCCCCAGGGCCGCACGGAGTTCTTTGTATGCGTCGTCGAGCGAGTAGATCCCGAGATACACCGAGTGCTGCCAGGCCTTGGTCTTCTCGATCGGCTTTTCATTCAGCGGATGGGCTTTCTCCCAGGGCAGCGACGGGTCGTCCTTTGCCTTCTCGGCACGCCCCTCTTCGGGCTTGGGCACCTGTTGCGGGCTGAACAGCTCGACCGCCCGCCAAAACGCGAGCACGTCGCCCCTCTCCTCAGATTCCCCGCGCTCGCCCATGTCCGGCCAAAATACAGATCGGCAGAACAAGCCAGGAACTCAAGGCCGGGTGGGTCGGTCTACGCCGCCTGCTCCGCCCAGTCCTCATACAGGCGGTTGTAGCGCCCGCCGGCGTCGATCAGCTCCTCGTGGGTACCCTGCTCCACGATCTCGCCGTGCTCCAGGACGACGATGTGGCCGGAGGTGCGAATCGTGGAGAGGCGATGGGCTATGACGATTGAGGTGCGGCCGGCCAGTAGGCGGCGTAGGCCCGTCTCGATGCGGCCCTCGGTGTGGAGGTCCACGTTGGAGGTTGCCTCGTCGAGGATCAGGATGCGCGGGTCGGCGATTAGCGCGCGGGCGAAGGCTATGAGCTGGCGCTGGCCCGCCGAGAGCTGAGAGCCGCGCTCGCCCACCTCCGTGTCATAACGCTTGGGGAGGTCGGCGATGAACTCCTCGGCGCCCACCGCCGCCGCTGCTGCGCGGATCTCCTCGGCGGTTGCCTCAGGGCGGCCGAAGCCGATGTTCTCGGCGATCGTGCCCGAGAACAGGAACGCCTCCTGGGGGACGATGCCCATCTGCGAGCGCAGCGAGGCGCTCGTCACTTCGCGCAGGTCGTGGCCGTCCACCAGCACGCGGCCCGCCGTCGGGTCATAAAAGCGCGCCACCAGCTTCGCCATCGTCGACTTGCCCGCGCCCGTCGCGCCCACCAGCGCCACCGTCTGGCCGGGGGGGACGTGCAGGTCCACGTGGTCCAGGGCCAGCACCTCTTCGGCGTTCGCGCCGGTGGAGGCATCGTCGCCGACGATCGTCGGCGAGCTTCCGTTGGGCTTCGCTGCGGCCGAGGGGCCGTCCTCCCGCCTGCCCCGGTGGCGGCGGTAGGCGAAGGAGACATCCTCGAACTCGATTTCCCCGCGGATGCGGCCCAACTCAAGCGCGTCGGGGCTGTCCTCGATGTCCGGCACCACATCCAGCAGCTGATAGATCTTCTCCAGCGCCGCCATCCCCGACTGGTAGGTCGTATACAGCTGCGAGAGCTGCTGGATCGGGTCGAACATGTATGCCAGCAACGCCACGAAGGCCACGATCGTGCCCACCGTGATG
>DATBPO010000033.1:0-7092 GCA_036561265.1 Solirubrobacteraceae bacterium
CAACCGCAACAAGGCCCGCCAAGAAGATGACGCTGGTCTCCTTGGTCATCAGCGCGAGGCCCACGAGCAGGCCGGCGAGCGCTGAGGCGCCAAGGCGCTCGAAACGCCTGGAGGCGAGGATCGCCCAGGCGCTCGCGGCGACCATCGCCGCCTCGGGGGGGTCGATCATGAACACGTGCATCTGCGAGACCACGATGGGCGTGCCCAGCGCGAAGAGCCCCGCGAGCAGCCCCCCGCGTGGGCCGTAGGCCAGCCGGCCCACGCCGTAGCAGCTGAAGGCCAGTAGTGGCACGAACACGACGTTCGAGGCCACGATCGCCGCCATTGGGCTCTTGCCGGCGACGAACACCGCCACGGCGCCGATCACATGTACGAGCGGCGGATAGGTGTTGAATTCGGTGAACCAGTCGGTTAGGTTGCCGCTCGCGAGCTGGTCGTGGATGCCGAAGGCAAGCAGCGTGTGCAGGCCGTTGTCCCATTCGGGCGGGGTGTTGTTCTGCGTCAGCCACCAAACAGTGAAGGCGATGAACACCAGCACGGCGCCCAGCAGCAGCTGCGCCTCACGCGGAAAGCGCCCCGACGGCGCCGCACGGCGGGCAGTTCCAATCGTTCCGGTCCGGGGGATCTCATGCGGCGGAGCAATGCCCACGCGCCGTACCCTACTTTCATGGCGAGCGGTAGGGTGTGCTCCGTGCGCGTCGACGCTGATGGTGTGAGTATCGAGTATGAGGTGACCGGTGAGGGCCGCCCGGTGGTCTTGCTGCACGGGTTCCCCGACTCGGGGCGGCTGTGGCGCAATCAGGTGCTGGTGCTGGCTGAGGCGGGGTTCAAGGTCATCGTCCCCGATCTGCGTGGCTATGGCCGCTCGGACAAGCCGTCGGACGTGGCCGCCTACACGATGGACCTGCTTGTCGGTGATGTGCTGACTGTGATCGGCGCGGTGGGTGCCGATCGGGCTCACGTGGTGGGCCACGACTGGGGGGCCGGCGTGGCGTGGGCCACCGCGTTGATGGCCGCCGATCGCGTCGACCATCTCGTCGCGATGTCGGTCGGGCATCCCGCGACGTTCTTCACGGAGGGCTTCGAGCAGTACGAAAAGTCGTGGTACATGCTCCTGTTTCAGTTCGCCGGCATCGCCGAGCAGTGGCTGTCCGCCGATGACTGGGCCAACCTGCGTGCTTGGGGCCGGCATCCCGACACGGATGCGGTGATCGCCGAACTGGAAGCAAGCGGCTCGCTGACGCCCGGTCTGAACTACTACCGGGCGAACATCTCCCCCGAGCGCTTTCTGCCATCCGGCTTGTCGCCACCACCGATACAGGCCCCAACCATGGGAGTGTGGAGCTCAGGAGATTTCGCGCTCACCGAGGGCCAGATGACCAGGTCGGGCGGGAACGTCGCCGGCCCGTGGCGCTACGAGCGACTCGACGGCCCGGGGCACTGGATGCAGATCGACGCGCCGGATGCGGTGAACCGACTGCTGATAGATTTTTTGCCTGCATGAGCTTCTGTCGTCTTGAGCTGTGCGGCGGCGCCTATAAACACGGCGAGGACAGCGACGCGGTGGGGAGCTGAGCGGCGGATGGCCAGGATCGTGGTGTTGGGTGGTGGGGTGTGCGGGTTGGCGTCGGGGCTGCTGCTGGCGCGTGACGGGCACGAGGTCACGGTGCTCGAGCGTGACGCCGATCCCGTGCCCGAGTCTGTCGATGAGGCGTGGGAGAAGTGGTCACGCGATGGCGTGACTCAGTTCCGCATGGCCCACTTCCTGCAGCCCGCGGGTCGTGTGGTGCTGGAGCAGGAGCTTCCCGACGTCTTTGCGGCGCTCGTCTCGGCGGGTGCTTTGCGCCTGGATGTGCTCGGGCTGATGCCCCCCAATCTGGCCGATGGTGGCCCGCGGGCCGGTGATGAGCGTTTCGTGACGTACACTGCTCGGCGCCCGGTCTTCGAGCGGGTCCTGGGGGCGGCGGCGGAGGGCGAGCCCAGCGTGGAGGTGCGCCGAGGCGCGGCCGCGAAGGAGCTGACCATGCAGGTCGGCAACGGGACACCGCGCGTGACCGGCGTGCGCCTGCACTCGGGCGAGACGCTGCGGGCCGACCTCGTGGTGGACGCGATGGGCCGCGGCTCGCAGCTGCCGCGCTGGTGCCACGATGCGAACATCGGGCCTCTGCACGAGGAGTCCGAGGATTCCGGGTTCATCTACTACGGCCGGTTCTTCCGTTCAGCGGACGGTACGACGCCGCAGCCCTTCGGCCCTTTGCTGGCGCCGATGGGGACCTTCTCGATCCTGACTCTCCCCTCGGATAACGGCACGTGGTCGGTGACCGTGTATGTCTCAAGCGGGGACCAGCCGCTGAAGCGGATACGCGATCCCGAGGTGTGGAGCGCTGTTGTTAGGGCGTGCCCGCTGCACGCGCACTGGCTTGAGGGCGAGCCGATCAGCGACCTCATGGCGATGGGCGGTGTGATCGACCGCTACCGCCGTCCGCTGCGCGATGGGCGCCCCCTGCTCACCGGCATCGCGCTGCTGGGCGACGCCTGGTCGTGCACGAACCCCTCGCTCGGTCGCGGGATCTCGCTGGGGCTGCTGCACGCGAAGTGCCTGCGGGAGGTCGTCAGCTCCCATCTGGACGATCCGTTGGAGTTCGTGCTGGCGTGGGATGCCACCACCGAGGCGAAGCTGACTCCCTGGTATCGGGAGACCGTCGAAGAGGATCGCCACCGGCTACGCGAAATCGATGCGCTACGCAACGGGCTCGAGCTCCCGCAGCCAAGCGATCCATCGTCGGCCCTGCGGGGAGCGCTGCTCACGGCGATGATGCACGATCCCGATCTCTTCAGATCCTTCCTGGAGTCCCGCGGCTGCTTCACCCCGTTGAGTGAGACCTTCGCGCGGGCCGGTGTGCCCGAGCGGATCCTCGAGCTGGCGGGCGAACACGAGCGTGTGCCGCTGCCAGGTCCGGGGCGCGAGGAGTTGCTGCAACTGCTCGGTTGATACGGCGAGGGCAAACGGGGCGGCTCTGTAGGTCAATTGATCGCCCCAGGTCTTGCGACCCAAACACTCTCGATCCCCAGTACCCGGCAAAGGGGATCGAAGTGGTGGTCGTAGTGGAGCACCGCGGCACCGCGACCGGCGGCTGCGGTGGCGACTAGGTAGTCGGCCGCGGGTATGCGCCGCTCGCCGCGCAGATCGCGTGAGGCGCCGATGGCGGCGTCCCCGGCGCTGCGTGTCACGGGTGCCTGCGTGAGCGATTGGAGCGCGCGATCAAGGTCGCGGAACGCCTCCTCATCGCGTGCGGATGCCAAGAGCTCCAGTGCCACCACTGGGCATACGGCCAGCAGGCCGGCGTCGCGGGTAGCCGCCCATCTGGGCAGGATCGTCGGATCGGTGCGGCGGTTCCACGCAGACGTGTCAAATACCAGCGGAGAGCCGGAGCCGTATGGCTCAGCGACGCGCGGCATGGAGCTGCTCAGACACCGAGAAGTCGAAGCGGTCGTCTTCGCCCGAGTCGAGTCGCCGCAAGAAATCGAGCGCTTCCTGGTGTCGGTGCTGTTCTGAGCGGATTGCCTGTGCCCCGCGCAGGGCGAGGTCGTGCACGGCACGTGACCGGGGCTTGGCTCCGCCTAGTTCCGACACCGCAGCCTCAAGCTCGGGGTCGAGGGTGACCTGGATGCGGGGCTTTGTCGGTGGCATTGCCTGCAAGTGTACCGCATAGCTGGTACACGAGACGCAGCTCCGAGGGGACTTGCAGGGGAACCTCGCGCCGTCGAAGGCACCGCGCCCCCCGGAAATGCGGCATCGGGGACAACACCCGAACCGCTCCGGTTCCAACGTGAGACAAATGGTGCGGCGACTGGGACGCCAAAGAAACCGTCGATCTCAGGTCGAGGCTTTGGTGCGAGTGCTGTTGGAGCCGCTGGGATGCCAGCAGCGACGGGAAGCGCTGGGACGGCTCGGCAAGTGACCTGCGATTCAACCCAGCGGATCGCGCGCCAGTTCGGTGGCTGACAGTTTGAACTCTACCCATACGTCGTCAGCTGAGCGGTCATTGTGCTCAGCGAATCGCTTGAGGAAGTCCCAGGGCTCATCGGGTGGCCGGTTGGCTGCGTTGAGTCTCCACACCTGCGCTCGATCCGGGTTGGTTCGCTGACAGATGCCGGCGAGGTAAGCAAACAGGAGGCCGGATGCCTTGACCGGATTGTGCCCGGAGGCCACGGCCACGACGAGGGTGAGCCTGGTTTGGATGAGGGCCGCAAGCTCGGGTCCTTGCGCGAGCATGCTGCTGTCAGTCGTGATGAGGCCGTCCCAGGGTGCGGCGTGGTGGTGTAATGCAAGCAGCAGCTCCCAATCGTCAAGCGTCGACATGCGCGAGTCGATCTGGTCGAGGGGAACGAGCTGCGCGTCGGTCTGGAAGTCGGACAGGACGCCGACGATGGGCTGTGGGAAGTTCTTATCGAGGGCGAAGAGGCGCGGCATGACCCGCCCTCATGCTGCGAGGGCTGGTTGCAGGTTCTGTGCGAGCTGGCGCTCGAGATCGAGAGCGTCCTCTATCGCTGCCCGATCGACATCCGGGTACAGTCGGTAGATCTTGGCTTGCTCCAGGCCGCTTGCGGCGAGCGCGCCGAGTGCCTGCGACTCAAGGCGGGTGTGGCGTATGTGGGGGGAGCCGCCGAGCTTGCCGGGCACGATCCGCAGCTGGGGGCGGGGGACGCTAAGGTCGGGGCCGTGAAGGCCCTCGCGTGAAGCAAAGGGCGCGAGCAGGTCGAGCATGTCGGCGTCGAGGATGCTTTGACCTCCTGGCCGCTGGGCGCGGCCATCGTGCGCGATGACGATGCCTCCAGAGCGGTCTACCGCGACGCGCGGGGCGCCGTCCTCGTTCCACAGGTCGAGCTTGAGCGCGGCGATCTCGCGCAGCGCGCGACGAACGGCCTTCATCGCGGTCCTGGGCACCTCACGCCCACTAGGGTCCTGCTTGGTCTGGCGCAGCCAGTAGATGGTGCGCAGCGCCATCAAATCGCCGTAGGACCACAGCTTCACGCGCTCGGGGGACACGCTTGGGATGAGGATGCCCTGCCGGGCCCAGTAGTGGACGGTCGACTTCGGTACGCCGGAGAGCGCGGCGGCGCGCTCGGCGGTGTATGCACCTCGGGGCTCCATAAAAACAGTATCGCGCCTGCTTCGGACTACGTCCATTGCGGCAACCATGTTCGCGTCCGGCGACTCCGAGACGACTGCTGGGGAAATCCTGGGGAAATCTGGCTGGGTGTCCGAGCCCTGTGTCACCCTAAAGACGGCTGCGGAGTGGGACTTTTTGGGCATGCGCCGTCAGGGACTCGAACCCTGCCCGCCGGATTAAAAGTCCGGTGCTCTACCCGATGAGCTAACGGCGCGCACGGGCAGTCTGGCACATGCGGGGCCGAATGGGCAGGGGTCGGCGTTGCAACGGCAGGCCCGCATCGGCCGGGGCCGCACGGTGGCGAACCCCGGCCTTGCGCGCTGGGAAGGCCTTAGTCAGGCGAACGGAATCGTGACGATCACCCTTGAGCTGGCGCCGCTGAGTGGCTTGAAGGTGGCCGTGAGGCGCAGCTTCAGGTGGCGATGCCCACGCAGCAGCGCGGCCATGCGGGCCTGTGGGATGGCGGCGGTGAAGCTCACCCTGCCAGCGTGGCGCAGATGGGCGCTGGTGGATCTGACTCCGTGTCCGCTCAGCTTCAAGGCGCCTGCGGAGGGGATCTCTAGGAGGATGGTGGCCACCCGGCCGCGCCGGTGCCAGCCCAGCAGGCGGAGCTTCGCGGGCGGCTTGGTTGGCGTGCTGCGTGCGCCGGCCGCGGGGGCCGTGCCTGGCAGAGTGATCGTGAGGGTGATACCTCCCGGCGGGGCAGTGCCGAGGCCTTCGCTGCCGCCCCCACCGCTGCCCCCCGTGCCGCCAGACCCGCCGCCAGTGCCGCCCCCGGCGCTACTGCCGCCAGAGCCACCTCCGCTGCCGCCCGAGCCTCCGCCGCCCGAGCCCCCACTGCCACCGCCACTGCCACCCGAGCCGCCGGACCCTTCTTCTTCGCCGCCCCCTTCTTCACCTTCGGGTCCGAGCAGGCCCACAGCGAGGCCCCGGGCGCGGTCCACGAGGCCCATCACCTGGCCGCCGCTGCCCACGGCGCCGCTCACAACGGGCAGCGTCGAGAAGCCGCCCAGGGTGGATTCGCCCAGCGCGCCGGCGAGCGTTTCCAACGGCACCCCCAGGGCCTGCGCCAGCGAGTCCATGGTGCCGGCTCCCCAGCTGACACCGCCCAGGAGATCGGCCACCACGGGTTGCAGCTGCGCTGGGGTGGCGGTGGCGAACAACTCATCCACCCCTTCGGCCAGCCCCGTCGGACTCAGCGCCGCGAGTTCTTCGACGCTCTGGCCCGTGGGCAGTGCGGCGAGGTCTTCGCGCAGCTTGCCGAGCTCTTCGCCGGAAAGAGCACCGGCGAGACCCGCGAGGATCGACTGCAACGCAATGGCTTCCTCGCCACTCACACCTTCGCCGGAGGCAAGGCTCGCGAGCACCTGCTCCACCTGCGCCGCACCGGCCCCTTCGGTGAAGCTACCCAGCAGCGCCGTCAGCTGTTCGGCACTCAAGCCCGCAAGGAGCGTTTCCGGTGTGATGCTCTTGCCCGCCAGTGCCAACACGAGCCCCAGCACAGGATCTTCCTGCACCCCTTCAGTCAGTTCCGCCAGCGTCGCCTGGGGGTTGCCGCTCAGCAGCGCCCCCACGAGCGTCGTCAGGGCGCCGGTCTGTGTACCCAGCACGCCGCCATCGAGTTCGCCCAGCAGCGCGCCCACTTCGGCGTTGCTGAGGCCCAGTGAGCTCACGGGCACGCCCGCGAGGACTCCGTTGAGACTTTCACCTGGCACCTGCACCACGGCGGCCTTCACGCCGCTTGCCTGTGCTGCGGTGGCTGGCATCGAGATCAGCAGCACGATGAGCGTCAGAGGCAGCGCCACCAGCCGGCAGCGCTGCCAGGGACGCATCGCACCGCACCTATAAAGGCGTGTGCGCATGATTCTCCCCATGACTTGTTCGACGCCCCCATGGCGTCAGGGGCTATAACGACAAC
>DATBPO010000034.1:0-10142 GCA_036561265.1 Solirubrobacteraceae bacterium
GCTCGATCAGCCTGCGCGCCGTGGGCGTGAAGAAGAGGCCGCCGAGGCCGCCGAGTACGATCACCGCGCCCATGCCCCACTGGATGTAGAAGCTGCTCCAGACTTCGAGCTTACTGGCGAGGTAGATGCCGGCGATGAGTACGACGGCGAGTCCGGGCTGGATCAGGCGCTGACCCACGGCGAGCTCCGCGCGGTGCAGCGCGGCCATCGCGCGCGGGTCCTGGCGGGAGATGACCGTGAAAATGATGGGGTAGGCGAAGGTCACGCCGAAGGCCATCACCACCGCGGCTATGTGGATGGCGAGGACGACTTCGTAGAAGAGCAGGGCTATGAGCATGGCGCAATCGTACCGGGGCGTACTGCCCGTCCTCAGAACGTGGGCGCGTACTTGCCGAAGACCTCCTGCATCGCCCCGCAGACCTCGCCGAGCGAGGCGCGGTCCTTGAGCGCCTGGCGGATGGTGGGTAGCAGGTTCTCGCTGCCGCGGGCAACGGCGCGCAGCTCCTCTAGGCGCTGATCGACGAGCGCCTGGTCGCGCTCGGCCTTGAAGGTGCTCAGGCGCGCGACCTGTTCGCGCTCTGACTGGGGGTCGACGCGCAAAAGATCGGGCACCTCGATGTCGTCCTCCTCGTAGGCGTTGACGCCTACCACGATGTCCTGCTTGACGCGGTAGCGCTCCTGGTAGCCCCAGGCGGACTCGTCGATCTCGCCGGTGATGAACTGGATGGCGTTGACCGAGCCGCCGAGCGCGTCGACCTTGCCGATCAGCTCCTGTGCGCGCGTTTCGATCTCGTCGGTGAGGGCCTCCACGAAGAAGGAGCCCGCGAAGGGGTCCACAGTGTCGGCGGCGCCGGACTCGTGCGCGAGGATCTGCTGGGTGCGCAGCGCGATCTTGGCGGCGCGCTCGGTGGGCAGCGCCAACGCCTCGTCGAAGCCGTTGGTGTGCAGCGACTGCGTACCGCCGCACACCGCGGCGAAGCCCTGCAGGGCGACGCGCACGATGTTGTTCTCCGGCTGCTGTGCCGTGAGCGTGACGCCGCCCGTCTGTGTGTGGAAGCGCAGCATCGTGGCCTTGGGATTGGTTGCTTTGAAGCGCTCGCGCATGATGTGCGCCCACATGCGCCGTGCGGCGCGGAACTTGGCGACCTCCTGGAAGACGTTGTTGTGGCCGTTGAAGAAGAAGGCCAGCCGCGGCGCGAAGTCGTCCACATCGAGGCCCTTCTCGATGGCGGCCTGCACGTAGGCGATGCCCGAGCACAGCGTGAACGCCACCTCCTGCACGGCGCTACAGCCCTTCTCGCGGAAGTGGTAGCCGCTGATGGAGATGGTGTTCCAGCGCGGCACGCGCTCGTGGCAGTACTGGAAGAGATCGGTGGTCAGGCGCATGGTGGGCTGCGGCGGGTAGATGTAGTTGCCGCGCGCGATGTACTCCTTGAGGACGTCGTTCTGCGTGGTGCCGCGCAGCTGCTCGGAGGGCACCCCCTGCTCCTCGCCGACGAGCTCATACAGCAGCAACAGACAGGCCGCGGGGGCGTTGATGGTCATCGAGGTGCTGACGGCGTCGAGCGGGATGCCGTCGAAGGCCGTGCGCATGTCATCGATCGTGTCGATCGCGACGCCGGTGCGCCCCACCTCGCCCAGGCAGCGGGGATTGTCGGAATCGAGCCCCAGCTGCGTGGGCAGGTCGAAGGCCATCGAGAGCCCCGTGGAGCCCTTGGAGAGCAGATAGCGGTAGCGCTCGTTTGACTCCTTCGCCGAGGCATAGCCCGCGTACTGGCGCATCGTCCAGGTCTGCTGGCGATACATCTCGCGGTGCACCCCGCGCGTGTAGGGGAAGTCCCCGGGCTCCCCCAGTTCGAGCTGCTGTGGCAGGTCGGCCTCGGTGTAGAGCGGCGCGATCTCGATGCCCGAGTCCGTGAAGTGCCGGGGATCGTCGGGGCCCACGATCGGGGCGACGGTGAGATGTGGTTCGGGCTCGGTCATTTTTTTGGAGGGGTGGGGGCCGGTTTGTTGGGTGAGGACTGCGGCGAGGAGGCAAGATCATATTGCGGGTCTTGGGCGCAGGGCCGCGGCCGAGCAGTATCCTGCGGCGCGTGGCTACCTGTCTGGTGACCGGCGGCGCCGGGTTTCTCGGCTCGCATCTCTGCGACGAGCTGCTCGCGCGTGGCAACCGCGTGATCTGCGTGGATAACCTCGAGACGGGCTCGCTGGCAAACATCGAGCACATCCGCGATCCCGCGCGCTTCGTGCATCTGAACTGCGACATCATCGAGTTCTATGCCGTGGATGAGCCGGTGGACTACGTCTACCACCTGGCCTCGCCGGCCTCGCCGATCGACTACCTGCGCCTGCCGCTGCATACGCTGAAGGTCGGCTCCTATGGCACGCATCACACGCTGGGGTTGGCCAAGGCCAAGCGGGCGCGCTTCCTGCTGGCTTCCACGAGCGAGGTGTATGGGGACCCGCAGGTGCACCCCCAGCCGGAGAGCTACTGGGGGCACGTGAACCCCATCGGACCGCGCGGCGTCTACGACGAGGCCAAGCGCTACGCCGAGGCGCTGACGATGGCTTACCACCGCCAGCAGGGCGTGGATACCGCGATCGTGCGCATCTTCAACACCTACGGCGCGCGCATGCGCCCCCACGACGGGCGGGCGATCCCCACGTTTCTGCGCCAGGCGCTGGCCGACCGACCCTTGACGGTCTTCGGCGATGGCAGCCAGACGCGCAGCTTCTGCTACGTCAGCGACCTCATCCGCGGCATCATCGCCTTGGCCGAGTCTGGCCACCACGACCCCGTCAACATCGGCAACCCCGATGAATTCACGCTGCTCGAGCTCGCCGAAATCGTGCGTGAGCTGACGGGATCGAGCTCAGAGATCGTGTTTGAGGCGTTGCCCGTCGATGATCCCCAGCAGCGCCGGCCCGACACTGCTTTGGCTTGCGAGCTGCTCGGTTGGGCGCCCGAGGTGGCGCTCAGAGACGGTCTCAAGCGCACCATCGAGGAGTCGGGCGTGCAGCTGCTGATGGGCCAAGGTGGGCACTGAGGGGGCGTTGTGGATCGCTCTGTGCGGTGTCCTGCATGGGATGCGGGTAGGCCGGATGGGCGCTGAGCCGGCTGCGCGACCGCGACATCTGCGAACCTGAACGGTTGTGAACGGCGAGATGGGAGTCCCCTCGCCGGCAAGGTCCACTGCCCCCGCCCCCTCCCCGGACCCCTTGCCGGCGGAGATACCGGTGCTGTCGGAGTCGACGCTGCGCCTGGAGCCTTCAGAGCGCGACACGGATATGCGCCGCAAGCGCCCGCCGGCGATCTCGTTTTTGCTGCGCATGGAGACGGTGCGGCGCGCGGCGCGCGTGCTGTCGCTGCTGGCGCTCGATCTGGTGGGCGTGGCGCTGGCGATCTTCACGGCGCTGGCGAGCAAGGAAGTGGTGGTGCACGGTCAGCTGGACGTGACGCGGGCCTTCGAAGACATGCGCCAGTCCCTCGCCTTCGCCTATCTGGTGACGGCACTGCTGTTCGCGCGCTCGCGCCTGTACGCAGAACGCGCGCAGCGTCCGGGCTCGACGGGGATCGTGGCCTCGCTCTTTCAGGTGGCCTTTGTGGCGCTGGTGTTCGCGCTGGTGAGCGGCGAGCACTTCCAGAGCTTCTACATCTTCTGGGGCTCGCTGGCGTTTGCGCTGGTTTACATCTCGTTGCTGCGCGCGGGCTACGACCGCGCTTCGGGTTTGCTGCTGCGCGCCGCCGGCCGCCAGCGCCGTGCGGTACTGGTGGGCACCGGCGAGCACATCCGCGATGTGGCGCGCGCTCTGCGCGACATCCCGCACGCGCCGATCGCGGTGGTGGGCTTCGTCTCGCTGAAGGCGCTGCCCGCCAACGGCCTGCGCTCGCTGGGCTCGCTCGGAGACATCGAGCGCGTGCTTGAAGAGGAGCGAGTCGATGAGGTGATCATCGCCGACCCCGAGTTCCCCCAGCTGGAGGCGGTGGAGCTCGTGGACCGCTGCCACGTGCGCGGCGTGCGCGTGCGTGTGGCGCCCTCGACGATGGAGATCCTGATCCACCGCGCGGAGTTCGTGCCGGGCGAGTCGGTACCGCTGTTCGAGCTCAAACCCCCCGTCTTCGAAGGCATCGACTTCCTCCTCAAGCGCTCCTTCGATCTGGTGGGGTCGGTGCTGCTGCTGGTGCTGTTGAGCCCGCTGCTTGCGGCGATCTGGCTGGCGGTGCGCCTGAGCTCGCGTGGGCCGGTGGTATACCGCTCCAAGCGCCCCGGCATCGGCCAGCGTCCCTTCGACTGCCTGAAGTTCCGCACCATGCACACCGACGCCGAGCAGCGCCAGGCCGACCTGGAAGCGCTCAATGAGGCTTCGGGTGCGCTGTTCAAGATCCGCGATGACCCGCGCATGACGCGCGTGGGGCGCCTGCTGCGGCGCTTCTCGCTGGATGAGCTGCCCCAGCTGGTGAACGTCCTGCGTGGCGAGATGTCGCTGGTCGGTCCGCGGCCGCTGCCCGAGCGCGACTTTCAGATGCTCGAGGAGTGGCACCGCAAGCGCTATCTCGTGCTGCCGGGTATCACCGGCCTGTGGCAGGTCTCCGGGCGCTCCGAGCTCGACTTCGACGACCTCGTGCACCTCGACTTCCTCTACCTCGAGCACTGGTCGCTGGCCCTAGATCTGACGATCCTCTTTAAGACCATCCCCGCCGTGGTCTCGCGGCGGGGGGCGTACTGAGCGAGGGTGTCGCCGGCAAGCGGCTGTGGGCGAGTGGCGCGGGCAAGCGAGTACCACGAAAGCCGCTGGGAGGCGATTCCCGCAGGTCTTGAGCCGGTGGATTTCCAGGCGCGCCTGGCGTATCTGCTTGCGCACCTGCAGGCAGCCGAGCGTGTGCTCGATGTCGGCTGCGGCGAGGGACGCTTTACAGCCGTCCTGGCGGATGCGGGCGTGCATGTTGTGGGGATCGACGTGGCACAGGAGCCGCTGCGTCGCGCTCGCGACATACATTCCGCAGCTGGCCCGCGTGCGGATCTGGCCCCGCGCAGCTCGGATCTGGCTCCCCGCCCTGGGCTCGACCTGCGTGTCGTTCCCGCCGAGGGACCGTGGCCGCTAAAGGATGCGAGCTTCGATGCGGTGTGGGCGGGCGAGGTGATCGAGCACGTGGCGGACACGGCGGGGTGGCTCTCAGAGGTGCGCCGCGTGCTGCGCCCCGGCGGGCGGCTGCTGTTGAGCACTCCGGCGCATGGGCGGCTGAGGCTGCTGGGACTCGCGCTCTCAGGGCGTGCTTTTGCGGCTCACTTCGATCCACTTTCGGATCATCTGCGCTTCTATTCGCGCGCGACGCTTGCTGAGTTGCTGGGGGAGTTCGGCTTCGCGGAGATCGCCATAAGCGGCCTGGGCGGCGTCCCGGGGGCGCGCCGAACGCTGCTCGCAGTTGCGCAAAGGACGCGCTGGTAGCGCAGTAGTGCGCCGCAGACGATTGGCTGTAAGACGGCAAATTGCAGGGAAAAGAGCGTCGGGCGGGAGCGAATCCTCCGGATATAAGAAACATTCCTTGAGAGCATGGAAGTCGATCCGTAGCTTTGTTCCTGTAGGTCGATCTGTACTCAAGCGAATCGAGGAGCAGTATGACCAGAGATGGTTTGAATCGATTGACGGGCCTGCGCCGCTGTGCGCTGGCCGTGGGAGCGGCGCTGGCGATTGCGCTGATTGGTGCGGTTCCGGCATTGGCATCTGGCCCGACGGGCGACTTTGCGGTGTTCGCGCAGTGCCCCACGAACAACCCGGCGGTGAACCTGTGCTTCTATGCGACAAGCACCGGCGGCGCATTCACGGTTGGCACGACGACTGTGCCGATCAACAAGACCATCACGTTGCAGGGTGGAAGCATCCTCAATGAAGAAACGGGCGCGGAAACGTTCGTGGCCGCGAAGAACGGCGAAACGCTGTCGAAGACCCCGTTGACGGTGCCCGGCGGTCTGCTCGGGATCCTCGCCCCGACGGGTTGGCCAGTATGGCTGCAGAACATCTTCAACGAATTCATCAACAACGGCATCACCGGTGTGACGGCCACGGTCGAACTCGTGGGCAATCCCGGCATCAGCAGGACCAACCTGCTGTTCCAGGAAGGCGTCGCGCTGCAGCTACCCACACGGGTGAAGCTCGACAATCCGTTCCTGGGTAGCAGCTGCTACATCGGCTCCGCTGCGCATCCGGTCACGCAGAACCTGACGACCGGCACGACCGCACCGCCCCCGCCGAACGTGCCAATTACCGGCGCCGTCGGCGAACTCGAATTCAAGGACGAATTCCAGCTGGTCATCATCAAGAACAACTCGCTGGTCGACAACGCGTATGCCGCACCCGCAGCCTCCGGCTGTGGCGGCATCTTCTCGTTCCTGATCGATCCGGCGGTCAACGCGAAGCTCGGTCTGCCCTCGGCGGCCGGCCACAACACGACGCGTCTGAACGGCACGCTGCAGAACGCTACAGCTGAAGCTGTAGTCGCCAGCGAATAGGACGCAAAGCCAGGATGTACAAGGAGGCCCCGCTTCGGCGGGGTCTCTTTTTTTGGCAAGGTGGCCCTGCTTCGGCGGGGTCTCCCTCTTGCCGTTGGCGGGTCTCTTTGGCCGGAGTCCTATCCCGCGCCGCTCTCGCGCAGCGCCTGCAGATAGGCGTTGCGGACGCCGATCAGGCCAGGGTTCTGGGCGATCACAGCTTCGGGGGCGATCGTCTGTGGGTTCAAGTAGATCCCCGCGCGCAGCTCGTTGAGGGCATCGTGGGGGTCGTTGGCCTGCAGGTCGTATTCGCCGAGTGCCACCCAGGTCTGCGGGTTGGAGGGCTGCAGGCGCACGGCCTTTTGCAGCGTCGCCCGGGCCTGGGCGCTTTCTCCAGCGCTCTGCTGCACGGTGGCGAGGGTGAAGAGGGCCTGCACTGAAAGCGGATCGCGGCTGACGGCGTGTAATGCGGCGGTACGCGCGGCGCGGGGGTTGCGCGCGAGCAGCGCCGAGGCTTCGCTGGCGGCATCGAAAGAGCGCAGCGGCTGCCACTGCGCCCAGGCGGCGAGCAGCGAGACGACGATTACCGCCGCCGCCAGGGCTGCACGGGGCGAAGGACCGCGCCGCCACCACGGCGCCCTCTGGACCTGGACGGCCTCTCGCTGGTGCCCGCTGTCCAGTGCGGCGCGAGTAAGCGGCCCACGCCCGGCCAGCCAGCCGGCGCAGAGCAGGGCTACGCAGGCGTCGCCGGGGAAGTACCAGGTCCAGTCCACGAGCGAGTGCACGCCGAAGGTAACGACCACGCAGAGCATGCTCAGTAGGCCGATGCGCTCGGCGGTGTAGGGCGCCTGGACGCGCTGCCAGCGCCAGTTCTGCCAGCGGCGATTAAACGGGTGGGTCGCGCGCCCGACGGCCGCTAGCCAGGTGGCGAGCAGCGCCAATACGAGCCCCAGGCCGACGAGCCCCAGGTCGGCGAGCGTCTGCACGATGAAGCCGTGGGCGTGGTGCACGTCAAGCGGCACCGTGCGGTGGCGCAGGCGTGCCGTCGCATACCCGGCCGAGCCGGCGCCCAAAAGTGGGTGTTCGGAGAAAACTTCGAGGGCTTCATTCCAGTAGCGCGCACGCACGCTGCCCACCGAGGTGAGGCGCCCGGGGGTGTTCAGCGGTACCGGGGCGTTGGGGTCGGTGAGCGAGCTGAGGTCGTGGGAGATGCTGCCGGTGAGCCCGCGGTGGCTGTGGGCCAGCAGGCCAAGCAAGCCCAGCAGGGCGATGACGGGCAGGCTCAGCAGAATCATGCCCATGCGCCGGCGCATGCGCGGCCGGGGCGCCCGGCGGCTAGCGGCGAAGCCGACGGCCACGCCGAGGGCCGTGAGCGCCACGAGCATCGCCGCCAGCACCACGCCCAGCTGACTGCCGGCGTCGATGCGCTGCGCCAGGGCCACCTTGTCGTTGCTCAGCGCATGCTGCGAGAAGTCCCAGGCCACGACGACCGCGGCGCCGATTCCGCCACCCAGCAGCACCGCGGCGCCGCGCAGGCGCAACGGCACCGTGCAAAACCAGAGCGCCAGGCCGACCGCCACGGCCACCAGCGAGCCGCGCGAATAGGCGAGCATGAGGGTCACCAGCAGCAGACCCATAGCGGGGTAGGAGAGCGCGCTCAGCAGCGCGTGACCGGCGCGCCGCGCGCCCAGCCACATGCACGCCAGCACGCCCATTGCGGCCGTCAGCCCGGTCGCATTCCAGTATCCGTACGGTGCGCGCAGGCGGGCGTAGGGGTCGCTTGAATCGAGGCTGCCCGGAAGTACCTTGGTCATGAGTGCGTAGCCGCATACGATCACCGCGGCCAGCAGCACGCCGCCGATCAGGATCGACCAGCCCCCCGGCATGGCACGGACGAGCGCCACGGTGGCAGCGAACAGTGCGCTGTAAGCCAGCATCTGGCTCGCGTCCTGCCAGCTTTCATCGGGCTGCACTGACCACACGACCGACAGCGCGCAGAGCGCGGCGAAGGCCAGCAGCAGACCCGCGGGCCAAATCCCGTAGGCGGGCCTGGGGGAGCGCGTGAGGCCCACCACGCCCGCGATGGTGGCGCCACCGAGCAGCGTTAGCGTCATCTCCAAGGTGGTCATCGGCCCGGGGTTCACGGGGTTGGGGCCGCTTTTGGCGTAGAACACGATGAGACACAGCAGCGCGGCGACGGCGAGCGTGAGCGCGGGGGTGGCCAGGGCGCTGGCCGCGCCGAGGAGGGCAGGGCGTGGGCGCCGGCCACCCCAGGCGTCCCCGGGATCTGTCGGCACGACGGGAGTTGTTGGTGGCCTCATGTCTGCCACCCCCGCCGCGGAGCCGGCAGGTGCGGGCTTAGCGGCGGTCGGCGCCGACACGTTCGCGGATGGCTCGCGCGAGGATGAACAGGGCGCCTGCAAGCAGGAAGGCCAGCAGCGCCAGCAGTGGCGTGGGCAGCGAGCTGACCGCGGAGGCGATGTCGGCGTGTACCACGCCTGGCGCGACCGTCTGTGCGCCAACCTTCACCGGCGTGCCTCCGCTGCTGTGGGCGCTCTGGAGCGACTGCTGCTCGGCCGGCGTTGGCGGGGGCACGTTGGCGCTCGGCGCTCCGGCGCTCGGGGTGGCGCCACCGCCGCCGGCGCCGCCGCGCCCGCCGGCGGCTAGCTGGGCCTTGTGGATCAGGTTGACGCATTCGGAGTACTCGTTGACTTCCGCGGTGGTCTCTTCCAGGGCGCGACGGTAATCCGCCTGCGAGAAGCCGGCGATCGACTTGCCCTGCGCGCAGCGTTCGATGATCTGCGTGCCCACGTCGGCCGTGGCCGGCGCGGTCTGCCAGCCCGCCGCGAGGGCGAGCAGGAGCAGTGCAGTGAGGGCCTTGCGCATGGGCAGAGAGCGCACGCTAGCAACCGCCCCGGGAGACGCCGAGGCTCGCGAGAGCACGGGAGACACCGATGCTGGCGAGCGCCCGGGAGAACCCTTCTGCCCAGGCCTCGTGGCTGTATGCCTGGATGTCCTTTGCACCCGCCGCCCCCAGACGCTGGCGCAGGGCGCGATCCTCAGCCAGGCGCCCGATGGCGCTTGCCAGTGCGATTGGATTCTCGGCGGGCACCACCAGGCCGTTGTGCTGGTCGCGCACGAGCCCTCCGGCTGCCGCGCCGACGGCGTCGCTTACGATCACTGGTAGCGCTCTGTTCATGGCCTCGTTGACCACCAACCCCCAGGGCTCGCGGAAGCTGCGGGTGGGGATGGAGGGCAACACCAAAACGTCACTTGCAGCGTAGAAGTTGCGCAGTTGCGTCGCATCGACGGCCCCCAGGCAGAAGATGCCTTCCTGTGCGAGTGCCACCGCGCCGCCGGCGGGGATCCAAGGGGGGCAGGACCCCACGCCGACGAGGACGAGCGCGGCGGCAGGTGCTCGAAGGCCTGATGCACGCCAGGCCTCTATCAGCACCCCTATGCCCTTTTCCCGCACGGCGCGGCCCGCAAACATGAGGGTGAAGTTGGCGTGCGAGGGCCACCGCTGCTCATCCGGGGGGGTTATCTCGGGGGCGCTCCAGAAGTCGTTGTCGACCGACTGCGGCGCGATGTGGACGTTGTGCGCGCCGCGCGCGCTGACATAGGCGCTGACGTGGGGGCCGTAGGTCACGACGG
>DATBPO010000035.1:0-6203 GCA_036561265.1 Solirubrobacteraceae bacterium
CGTCGAGCTCGCCGGTATCGACAAACCCCCCCGTGACGGTGGAGAAGAACGGCAGGCCACCTGCGCGCGGGGTAACTTGCGAGAGCAGGTCCAGCAACTCCTCGCGCACGGACTCGGCCTGCGGGGAATGCGTGGCGACTGTTGCGGGCACGAGCCGCGCTCTCACATCTTCCGCGCCAAACACCTCCAGCAACTCCGCAAGCACCTCGGGATCCCCCGCGAGACCCGCCGAACCAGGACCGTTCACCCCCGAGATCCAGACCCGATCCTGCCACCCCTCGAGACGCGCGCGCAACTCCTCGGCGCCAAGCGCCACCGACATGATCCCGCCGCGCCCCTCCAGGCCCACCAGCAGGCGGCTGCGCAGGGCGACGACTCGCGCGGCGTCGTCTAGCGACAACCCACCGGCGACGAACGCGGCGGCGATCTCCCCCTGGGAGTGCCCCACGACCACGCGCGGCTCCACGCCGCACGCCTGCCAGAGGCCCGCCAGCGAGACGAGCACGGCGAACAGGACGGGCTGGACGACGTCGATCCGCTCCAGCCCAGGGGCCCCCGCCTCGCCGCGCAACGCATCCTCAAGCGACCATTCCAGGAAGGGCGCCAGTGCCTCACCGCACAATCGCCACCAGTGTGCGAACACCGGCGAGGACTCCAGCAGCTCGACCGCCATCCCCACCCACTGCCCACCTTGACCCGGAAACACAAATACAACGCCGGTGCCGGCATCGACACCGGCCACACCGCTGAGCACACCCGCCGCGGACTGACCTTGCGCCAGCGCGCTCAGCCCCCCAACCAGTTCGCCACGACTCCCTCCGACGACCACCGCGCGATCCGCGAAGACAGAGCGGCCCGCCAGGGAGAACCCCACGTCGCAGGGGTCGATCCGGGGATCGACCTCCACGAAGCCCAGCAGCCGTTGCGCCTGAGCCTGCAGCGCCGTCGCTCCTTTCGCCGAGAGTACCCACGGAACCGCGCCATGACCCAAGACGGCACCGGCACCTGCCTCGTCACCAGCACCAGCATTACCCAAGACAGCACCAGCACCCGCCTCGCCACCAGCACCAGCACCAGCATTACCCAAGACAGCGCCAGCACCTGCCTCGTCACCAGCACCAGCACGGGCATCACCCAAAGAGATACCAACGGGCGCCGGAGCTTCCTCGAGGATCATGTGCGCGTTGGTGCCGCTGATCCCAAACGAGGACACACCGGCGCGGCGCGGCCCGCGATCCCCGGACCACGGCACCTCGTCAGTCAAGAGGGACACGGCGCCGGCCGCCCAATCGACCTCGCGGGAAGGCTCGTCGACGTGCAGGGTGCGCGGCAGCAGACCGCGACGCATTGCCAGCACCGTCTTGATGACGCCGGCGACACCCGCGGCGGCTTGGGTGTGACCGATGTTCGACTTCACGGATCCAAGCCACAGCGGGCGCTCGCGACTCTGCCCGTAGGTCGCGAGCAAAGCGTGGGCCTCGATGGGATCGCCAAGCCTGGTGCCGGTCCCGTGGGCCTCGACGACGTCCACCTGCTCCACCGACAGATCCGCATTCGCAAGGGCCTGCAGAATCACGCTCTGTTGAGCAAGGCCGTTCGGAGCTGACAACCCGTTGCTGGCGCCATCCTGGTTCACGGCGCTGCCGCGCACGATGGCCAGCACCTCATGGCCCCGGCGGCGCGCATCGGAGAGGCGCTCCAGCAGCACCACACCGACACCCTCGGAGAAACCGCCACCGTCGGCGCCGGCGGCAAATGCCTTGCAGCGCCCATCAGGCGCAAGCCCCCGCTGGGCGCTGAGCTCGACGAAGATGCCGGGATTGGCCATCACGGCCACGCCTCCGGTGAGCGCCAGTGAACACTCACCGGACCGCAGGGCGCCGCAGGCAAGGTGCAGCGCCACGAGCGAGGATGAGCAGGCGGTGTCCACAGTGACGGCCGGCCCCTCTAAGCCAAATGTGTAGGAGAGGCGCCCCGACAGAACGCTGGCGGTGGCTCCTGTCAAGGTGTGACCCTCCCCGCCTTCACCCGATTCGTGCAGGCGGGGGCCATAGTCCTGCGTCATGGCGCCGACGAACACCCCTGTGTGGCTGCCGCGCAGGGAGGCGGGGTCTATACCGGCATCTTCGAAGACCTCCCACGCGCACTCCAGCAGCAGGCGCTGCTGCGGGTCCATGGCCAGCGCCTCGCGCGGGCTGATCCCAAAGAAGGCGGCGTCGAACTCGCCGGCGTCATAGAGGAACCCGCCCTCGTGGGTGTGACTGGCTCCAGGAAGATCGGGATCGGGGTCGAACAGACGCTCCAGATCCCACCCGCGATCCGTGGGAAACCCTGCGATCGCATCGTCGCCGCTGGCAAGGATCTCCCACAGCTGCTCGGGGGAGCGCACGCCGCCGGGATAGCGGCAGCTCATCCCCACGATCGCGATCGGCTCGGCTGGGGATGGCTGTGGCCTCGACGCCGGCAGCATCGCCCCACTCTGAGCACCCGTGGTCTCCCCCAGCAGGTGAGCGGCCAGCGCAGCGGGCGTGGGGTGGTCGAAGAGAAGCGTCGTCGCCAGGCTCAGCCCAGTAGTCGCACGCAGCCGGTTGCGCAGCTCCACCGCAGCCGGCGAGTCGAAGCCGAGCTCCTTGAAGGAACGCTCGGGGGGAACTTCCCTGGCAGAGGCGTGGCCCAGGACAGTCGCCGCCTGAGCGCGCACCAGTTCAAGCAGCGCACGCTCGCGCTCGTCTTCGCGCATCTGCGCGACACGCAGCGCAAAGGATCCGTCGGGGATCGCCTCCGCGGCCGGGGAGACCGAATCAGCAGTCCGAGGGATCGTCCCGACGGCCGGAGAATCATCATCGACGGACATGCAGGTCGCCTCCGCGGAGGGACCCGTCCGATCCTCCTCGCCAACCCCCGAGGCGACGGGCTCGGCCACGGAGTCATCGTGTGCGCCGGGGCTCTCGGGCTCCAACCAGAAGCGCCGACGCTGAAAGGCGTAGGTGGGCAGATCGACGCGCCTGTGAACACCCGACCCCGCTGCCAGCCCTCGCCAATCCACGTCCACGCCACGCACGTGCAACTCGGAGAGCGCTGTGAGGAAGCGCTCCAGGCCACCCTGCCCCCGGCGCAGCGATCCGACAACTACCGTGTCCTCGCCCCGATCGCCGGGCATCTCACGGACGATCTCATCGACGGTGTCCTGCACCCCCACGGTCAGCACCGGATGTGGGCTGATCTCGACAAACGCCAACTGACCTCGATCCCGCAGCAGAGCACGAACGACCTCATGGAAGCGGACTGTCTGGCGCAGGCCGCGGTACCAGTAGTGCGCGTCGAGCTCGGCGGTATCCACGACCTGCCCAGTCACCGTGGAATACAGCGGCAGATCGCCTTTGCGGGGAGTGATCGGGGAGATCACGTCGAGCAGCTCCTCGCGGATCGCCTCGACCTGCGGAGAGTGCGAGGCATAGTCCACCGGGATCCTCCGCGCGCGTACGCCGTCGGCCAGGCACTCCGCGAGCAACTCCTCCAGTGCCTCCTCATCGCCGGAGACCGCGACCGAGGTGGGGCCGTTAACGGCTGCGAGCGCGAGGCGATCGCCCCAGCGCCGCAGGCGCCCGGCAACCTGCTCGACGCCGAGGGAGACCGACGCCATCCCGCCCCTCCCGGCCAACTTGGCCAGCGCCTGGCTGCGTAGGGCAACCACGCGCGCGGCATCCTGCAACGACAGCCCGCCTGCCACGAACGCCGCAGCAATCTCACCCTGGGAATGACCGACGAGTACGTCCGGATGCACGCCGCAGCCACGCCAAAGGCCTGCCAGAGACACCATCACGGCGAACAGCGCCGGCTGCACCACATCGACGCGCTCCAACGCCGGCGCGCGGCGCTTACCCCGCAATACATCCAGGAGCGACCAGTTGACAAAGGGCGCAAGGGCCTCCTCACACGCCTGCATGTGCTGAGCGAACAGGGGTGAGCTGTCCAGCAGTTCCAGGGCCATCCCCTCCCACTGCGAGCCCTGTCCAGGGAACATGAACACGACCCCCCTCCCAGTGCCGGCCACTCCCTCGATCACATTCGCCGCGGGCTCGCCCTCGGCCAGCTTCGCGAGACCTTCGAGCAATTTCGCCCGCTCCCCTACGGCGTGCTCCCCTTCGGTGCGTTCTCCCTCGGTGCGCCCCCCGGCCGCGCGCTCCCGCTCGGTGGCGCTGTCCTCCCCGGCCACGCCCCCAAGCACGACCGCACGGCGCTCGAACACGGACCGGGAGACGGCCAGCGAGTAACCCACATCGCCGACGTTCAACGGCGGTGAGGCATCCTTGACATGCACCAGTAGACGCCGTGCCTGATCGCGTAACGCCGGCTCGTCCTTGGCCGAGAGAACCCAGGGCAGCGCACCGATCGCCGGGGCATCGGCGCGCACCCCACTCCCCTCCGTGGCCACCACACTCCCCTCCGTGGCCACGTCACGCGACGGTGGCTGCGCGAGCACGAGGTGACAGTTCGTCCCACCCATTCCAAACGAACTGACACCGGCGTGCAGCGGCCGATCAGGGTCGGGCCACGGACCAAGCGTCTGCTGAACGCGCAAATGCAACTTGTCCAGTGGAATTTGCGGATTGGGCTTCTGAAAATTAAGACTGGGAGGGATTTCCCGGTGTTTTATGCAGAGGATGGTTTTGATGAGGCCCACGACGCCGGCCGCCCCCTCAAGGTGACCGACGTTGGTCTTGGCTGAGCCAACGAACAGCGGATTTGCGGCTGTCCTGGCGGCGCCGAGCGCCGAGCCGAGGGCCGCGGCCTCGACCTGATCTCCGAGTCTGGTTGCGCTGCCGTGCAGCTCGACGTACTGAATATCGGTTCGCTTGACGCCGGCCCTGCGGCAGGCAAGCCGCAAGACTTCCTCCTGGGCCTGGCGATCGGGCGCGGCGAGGCCGTCGCCGGCGCCGTCGTTATTGACGGCGCTGCCGCGAATTATGCAGTGAATCGAGTCACCGTCGGCGAGTGCGCGCGTGAGCGGCTTGAGTGCCACCACACCCCCTCCCTCGCCGCGGACATAACCGTTTGCGCGGGAATCGAAAGTGAAACAGAGCCCATCGGGAGATAGGGCGCCGAATCTCTCCGCGGCGATCGCGCTGGCGATACTGAGGTTGAGGTTCACACCACCGGCGAGGGCGAGCGAGGACTCACCTCGGCGCAGGCTCTCACAGGCGAGGTGGACGGCTACAAGCGCCGATGACTGAGCGGTGTCCACTGTCAGGCTGGGACCGCGCAGACCGAGGGTGTAGGACACGCGGCTGGAGATCATGCCGCGATGGGTTCCGGTGAGCGCGTGGCGCGTGAGGGCAGCGGTCCCGCGTCGGCGCAGCAGATCGGCATAGTCGCTCGAGATGGCGCCCACGAAGACGCCGGCTTGACTGCCGGTGAGATCGCCGGGCACGATCCCGGCGTCTTCGAAGGCCTCCCAGCTAAGCTCCAGGATCAGGCGCTGCTGTGGATCCATGATCGCCGCCTCGCGCGGGGAGATGCCGAAGAAGGCGGGGTCGAAGCGGTCGATGTGCTCCAGGAACCCGCCACGCAGCACGCCAGGCTCCGCGGCAGCCGGCTCGGCTGGATCCCAGCGATCGCGGGGCGTATCTGCGATAGCGCTTACCCCCTCGCGCAGGAGACGCCAGAATGCAGCGGGGCTAGATGCTCCTGGAAAGCGACATGAGATCCCCACCACCGCAATTGCGGAGCCATCGCCCACCTACCACCGACCCCCCCTCATCCAACATCGACCCTTATACCCATGTGTCCGGAGCCCCTCAGAATGTTTCTAACCCCTGAGTGGCGGCACTCTAAGTCAAGGCGGACACCTTGTCAACCGAGGCGGCCGCGATGCCTGGAGCAGCCGGAAACAGTCAGTCCACCTATGTGAAACCTGGGTGAGCAAAGGCGACGGCGGGGGACGACGTCTGGGCCGGCGAGGGTGACGGCGGGGGACGATGACGAAGGGCGATGGCGGTGAGCAGCAGCCCGTCGCGAGCCAGCCAGCGCCCCGCGAGCGTCCTCAGAGGACCATCAGCCAGAGGGGGTCCGGGAACCAGCAGACGGGCCGAGAAGGCACCCGAATGCACGTCGAAGTGGAAGGTGAGTGTGGCATCCTCGAACCCCAGCGGCCGCCCAGCGAGTGGAAACCAGGTCTTGTACACCGACTCCTTGGCGCTGAA
>DATBPO010000036.1:0-3928 GCA_036561265.1 Solirubrobacteraceae bacterium
GAACGCCGCCCACGAGCCTGATCACGTGGCTCACCGACGCGGATATCGATCCGGCGCACATGGAGATGGCGTCCCCAGTCGGTTCGGATGGGGGCTATGTGCACGGTGGCTTTTACCGCAACGTGCGCGCGACGCGCTACGAGATCCTCAATGTCCTCAAACGAGCCATCGAGGGCAACTCGGTTCGGCCGGGGGGCGGTAAGCTCGAGCATGGGCTGCAGGCGCTGTACATCACCGGCCACAGCCTCGGTGGCGCGAGCGCGTCGATGCTCGCGCTGATGCTCGTGGTGGAGCCGGCGTATCGGGAGCATGTCCTGGGCAAGTGCAAGGCGGTCTACACCTTCGGTAGCCCGATGATCTCAAGCCCTGAGCTCGCGCGCGAGTGCAATCAGCATGACTTGCTGCGTGAGCGGGTGATCCGCTACGTGTACGCCAATGACATCGTTACGCAGCTGCCACCCGCGGAGTCCGATCCGTTCGCCCACTTTGGCAGGGGCTACCAGTACAGACCCAAGGGAGGGGAGGGCAGCTGGGAGCAGAACGATGCGCCGCGCAAGCAGCTGCGCAACCTGCTGAACATCGCCGTCGCGCCGCTGTCGCTCTTCGCTGGAGACCTCAAGCTGACGCGACGCCTCCAGTTCCACGCGTCGCTCAGAGACCATCTGCCGCAGAACTACATAACCGCGCTGACCCCGCCGGGAGTCCGCAGCGAGTTCGGCGACTGAGCCTTCCTCATGGGCGGCCGGTGTACGCCTGGGCGGCGATGAGCGGCGCGTCGCCAAGCAGCAACTCGACAGCGTCCATCGCGTAGCGCCCGAACACGACCATGAGTCAGGCCTCCGCTGCACTGGGCCGCGAGTGTGTTTCTGCGGCGCTCATCTGAGCGTGGCCTTCCGCCGCGCCGAACCGCCCCTCGGCCTCCGCCGCCGTACCCCGGCCGTGGCCCACTCCCCCCGCCCCCGCCGAGCGCCGCACGCGCGAGATCATCGCGGTTTGCCCGGTGAGCGCGACGGCTGTGGCAAGCAGGAAGCCCGCGGCAACCCCGACTCCCTGGAGCGAAATCGCGAGCGTGAAGCAAAACAAAGCAAACGCGAGGAAGCCGGAGAGCATGCCGCGCAGCAGCCTGACCGCTTCACCACCCCCGCGCTGGGCGTGGGTGAACGTGGCGAGCACCGTGGTGATCACGGGAAACGGCGCGAGCAGCCCGCTGAGCTGCGGCCCGAGCCAGCCGGAGGCCGTGGTGAGGGCAAGGACGAGCGCGAGGGCGCAGGCGGCGCGCAGCGGTATGTCCCAGGCCGGCGGGGGCGCGATCACTGAACGGTGAGCAGCGCCTGCGGCGGGCAGCAGCAGTAGACCGACGGCGAATCCAGCGCAGGCCAGCGCGAGTGCGAGGCCGACGGGCATCGCAACACCGTCGAGCGCGAGGGTGCCGAGGGCAAACGCGAGCCAGCCGCAGAGCATGCAGATAAACCACGGGGCGCCCCTAGCGAGGCGCCCATAGACGACGACAAACGCTGTCAGCGACAGCAGGCCGAGCAGCGTTCCGGCGGCGGCGTGCTGAGCAAATGCGGCGCCGTGCTCAAGCGCGTAGGCCAAGAGAATCGGACCGGCGACCACGGGAAGCCCGCCGACGACGCCGCCGACCCACGGACCGAAGCGTCGTGCGAGGAGCGAGGCGGCGACGACGAATGAGGGCGCCAGCAGCGCCTTGACGGCCAGAACGATCACCCCGAGATGATGACCGATTCATGCGCAGGGGCCGGTGTCTGCCACGGCTACGACGGCGGCTTGGGTGCCAAGCGCAGGACTCCCGGCGAGTAGAAGGAGGCGAGCTGGGCGAGGAGCGCAGGCGTAAGAGCGGCGCCGAAGGCGGAGGGTCCGCCGAGCTGAGCGTAGGCTTCGCGCAGGCGTTCGCCGACGACGGAGAGGTTGTAGTGGCCGTCGTAGACGCTGCCGATGTAGAGCGAGGCGTTGGCGCGGATGAAGCGCAGGGCGGCGGGCGAGAGGGGGGCGTTGGAGGGGGCGCCGGTTATGTGGGGCCGTCTCGCTGCGTCCCCCGCCGAGCGGCCAGCCGTGCCGGGCGCGGCACCTTCCCCCGCGCCCTCCGCCGCACCTTCCCCGGCCCGTTCCCCACCCAGCGAGCTACCGCTGCCACTCCCAAGGTGCTGGGCGGCGGCGAGGGTCATGGTCCAACCGCGTTGGGAGAGCTGTTCGTAGGAGAGCTCGAGCCCCGCGATGGCCGCGGCGGCGCCGGTGAGTTCGCCGGCGAAGGAGACGAAGCGGGGCGTGGCGAGGCGGGTGGTGCGATCCAGCGCCCTTGTGATGAGCGCGCGTGAGGCGGGGGAGACCTGCGGGGGCAGCCCGTGGGCGATGCCGGGCCAGGCGGCGCGGGCGGCGCGGGCCTCGCGGCGAATGGAGGACTCGGCGCCGCGCAGTCCGTGGGCGACGAGCGCGAGGTGGTCGCGTTCGATTTTCAGCTGGCGGGGGCCGGCGGAGACGTGGGGGAGCTTCTTGGTGGCGCCGGGGGGCGCGCCGCTTGAGCCGCCGCCGCCGCAGCCGGCCAAGGCAAGCGCGAAGGCGAGCGCGAGGGAGAGCAGCGACACGATGCCCCCACGAGCCCCGGCCCCACGCCAGGGCCTCGTGCCCGGCGTGGCGGCGCGGCGCGGGGGAGCTGATGGGGCTTGAATGAGCGGAGTCTAGGTGCCGAGGAGGTCGACGACGAAGATGAGCGCCGCGTTGGGCGGGATGTTGGGCGGCGAGCCCTGTGCGCCGTAGGCGAGTTCGGAGGGAATGATGAGCATGCGGCGCCCGCCGACCTTCATGCCGACGACGCCCTGATCCCAGCCCTTGATGACCTTGCCGGCGCCGAGTTCGAAGGAGAAGGGTTCGTTGCGCTTCCAGGAGGCGTCGAACTCTTTGCCGCCCTTATAGAGGACACCGACGTAGTTGACGGTGACGGTCTGGCCGGCCTTGGCTTCGGGGCCGGTGCCGACGATGAGGTCCTTGGTGATGAGCTTCGTGGGCGGCGCGCCGGCCTGCGGCGGTACCTTGGGCTGCGTCGCCAGTGGCCCGCTGGCGGGCGTGGTGGCGCTCTTACTGGTGGCGGTTTCCTGGGTGAGGGTGGCGGGCACCGAGCCCTCGGCGCCGACGGAGATGGTGCTGCCGCCGCTGCTTGAGCCGCAGCCGCCGACGGCGAGGGCGGCGCCGGCAGCGAGGGCGCCGAAGGTGAGCAGCGCACGCGAGCGCCGAGCCTGCCTGCGCGGAGCGTCCCCGCGCGGAGTGTGGTTGGGAAGAAGGTGTGTGAAGTTCATTGTGGGCGGCAGCCTAACCGAATGCGCGAGCTATGTGGGCGGTTGTCTTTAGCGAGGCGCAAACCCGTATGATCCAAGACGGACCGTGCTAGGCGGGGAGGTAGCGGTGCCCTGCACCCGCAATCCGCTCTAGCGGGGCTGAATTCCCCTCCGAGGGGTTCCGCCCTGGTCGCTCCGCGGCTTGGAGCGTCGATGGTTCGGGTCCCGCGCGGTGTCGGCTTGCGAACCAGGTCAGGTCCGGAAGGAAGCAGCCTTAAGCGATGTCCGCCAGGCGCAGCGGGAGTGCCCGAGCCGGAGCCCTGGGCCACGATCAGGCGATCGGGTACGTGAATCTCGAAGCGGGGTGCACGGTCCGTATATACCTTTGCTAGCAAAAACAAAAAAATACACCCCCCCGCCCCACCCCTTTAGGTTTCAATAAATACTATTGCGCACAAAGCCTCGCTCACATGCAGCGTGCGACAGTTCCTCATGTGCAGCCAGCCCTCACGTGTAGCTCCTCACGTGCAGCGCCTAAAGAGGAGCCACGAACGATTGCCCTGAGCAGGAGCGAAGCCGGCGGGGACCTTGGCGGCTAGCGGGTGGGGGTCGTGGGGATCGAGGGTGTAGTCCTTTTC
>DATBPO010000037.1:0-4560 GCA_036561265.1 Solirubrobacteraceae bacterium
GCGGGCTTCATCGGCTTCGTCGTCATCTCCAAGGTGCCCAACACCCTGCATACGCCGCTGATGTCGGGTACCAATGCGATTCACGGCATCGTTCTGCTGGGCGGCCTCTTGATTGTGGGGCTCTCGGGCAACGGCACCTTCAACAAGATCCTGCTCGTGATCGCCATCACCTTCGGCACGATCAACATCGTCGGCGGCTTTCTCGTGACCGACAGGATGCTGGAGATGTTCAAGTCAAAGCCGAAGTCGGTCAAGAAAGACGGGGAGGACTGAGAGCCTATGAGCCTCGCCGCGCACCCGATCCTGGGCAGCTTCCTGCAGAACCAGAACTTCCTCGATGTCCTCTACATCATCGCCTTCTCCCTGTTCATCCAGGGCCTGCGCGGCCTGTCTGGTCCGACGACGGCGGTGCGTGGCAATCGCATCGCGGCGGTGGGCATGGCGATCGCGATCGTCGCCACGCTGCTCAATCCGCTGGAGGGTAACTGGGGCCTGATCGTGCTCGGCATCGCGCTGGGCACGGCCGTGGGAGTCCCCGCGGCGCGACAGGTGAAGATGACGGCGATGCCGCAGATGGTGGCGCTCTTCAACGGCGTCGGCGGCGGCGCGGTCTTCCTAATCGCCTGGGTCGAGTTCCGCCTCACCGACGGCTACAGCGGCGTCCCTACCTACGTTGCGATCTTCTCGCTGTTCGCCGCGATCGTCGGCTCGGTCAGCTTCTGGGGCTCCAACATCGCCTTTGGCAAGCTGCAGGAAGTCATCCCTGGACGCCCGATCTCATTTGGCAGCGCCCAGCAGATCGTCAACCTTGTGCTGCTGATCCTGGCGGTGGCGGCGGGCATCGACATCGCCGCGGGCAGCGACTCGGAAGCGATCTTCATCGGCATGCTGATCTGCGCAGCGTTGCTCGGCAACGCCGTGGTGCTGCCGATCGGCGGCGCCGATATGCCGGTGGTCATCTCGCTGCTCAATGCCTTCACGGGCCTCTCGGCCGCTGCCACGGGCATGGCGCTCGACAACACGGCGCTGATCGTGGCCGGCATGATCGTGGGCGCCTCGGGCACGATCCTCACCAACCTGATGGCGACCGCAATGAACCGCTCGATCCCCTCGATCGTCGCGGGCGGCTTCGGCGGCGGCGGCGCCGTGGAGGGCGCGGAGGGCGCGGGCGAGCACGGTGGCACGGTGCGTTCCACGAGTGCCGCCGACGCGGCGATCCAGCTGGCCTACGCCAGTCGCGTGGTGGTGGTGCCCGGCTATGGCATGGCCGTGGCGCAGGCGCAGCACGCGGTGCGCGAGCTCACCAAGGAGCTCGAGAGCAGAGGGGTGGATGTCAGCTATGCGATCCATCCGGTGGCGGGGCGCATGCCGGGGCACATGAACGTGTTGCTGGCTGAGGCCGATGTGCCGTATGACCAGCTCAAGGAGATGGACGACGCCAACCCCGAGTTCCAGCGCACCGATGTGTCGCTGGTGATCGGCGCCAACGATGTCACCAACCCGGCGGCCAAGAACAACGCCTCCTCACCGATCTACGGCATGCCGATCCTTGAGGTGGCCGATAGCCGCTCTGTGATCGTCATCAAGCGCTCGATGAACCCGGGCTTCGCGGGCATCGAAAACGAGCTCTACTTCGATCCCAAGACGGCGATGCTCTTCGGCGACGCCAAGTCGGCCGTTTCAGAGATCACCGCCGAGCTGGGCCAGCTTTAGCCGCCGGCCTGACGGCGGCTTCCAGACGCTCCTCTGTGCGTATGTTCTACGGACACGCTTGGCGACGGCTGTCTACCTTAGCCATTGACTTTACAGCTACCCCTGTTCATAGCGCTGTAAGTCGTGTATCCTGCTCACAACTGAAAACGATGGACGGCCTAAATTCTGCATGTCACCATGGAGGAGGGGCCCCGTCGTCGAGGGTTGCAGGAGAGGCGATCGGCGAGGCAATCGACGATCAGTTCGAGGGTATGCATGCGGGACGGGGTCCGTTCTGCAATGGGTATCCATGGCCATTGCCGCGATGGCGGCGGTTCTGGCAGTTGCGGGCCCCTGCGCCAAGGACGCCCAGGCGAGGGCCACGCCGCGGATCGTGGGGGGCTCGGCGGCGACGATCGCCGACTTCCCCTTTCAAGTGGCCCTGTATGACCCGCACGCCGGCTCGGTCGCTGCGGGCTTCTTCTGTGGGGGCGTCATCATCGACGCCACGCATGTTGCCACGGCGGCGCACTGCGCGATCGATGACAGCACCGGCCGCGTCATCTCGCCCCACAACATCGCCGTCTTAGCCGGCTCGGGGCGCCTGAGCGAAGGCGGACAGAGTCCCGGCGGGGGTGCAATCGAGGACGCGGCTTCCGCAACGACGCTTGACCCCAGCTACGAACCCGCCAGCAACGACTACGACGCGGCTGTGATCCGGCTGGCGCACCCACTCTGGCAGGGACCCACGCCCCCAGCGCTCGATGGCCGCTCGAATATCGCCCCGATCCCGGTGAGCGCCGCACTGGCGTCCGCTTACGCCAACCCCGATACGGCGCCGGCGCCAATCCTCGCCACGGTCAGCGGCTGGGGCGACACGCGGGCGGAGTCGCCAGGCAGCCAGGGACTGAATGGCGCCTATCCCGTCGACCTGCAGGCCACGCAGATGCCGCTGGTGAGCAGCAGCGCGTGCGGCAATGCATTCACCGGCCCCCTCTCCTCTCAATCAATCACCCCCAGGATGCTCTGCGCAGGATTCCTAGGGGGTGGCAGGGACTCGTGCTTTGGCGACAGCGGCGGGCCGCTGGTGGTAGATCGCACGTCTCCCGCACGTGCACCGGACGACTACATCCTCGCCGGACTGGTGAGCTTTGGCGAAGGCTGCGCTCATGCGGAAAGCCCAGGGGTGTACACGGCGATCGCCGACCCGGCTATCGCGGCCTTCCTGACCTCCAACCCGCCGCAGACGCCGCTGGGGCAGGAAGGCTTCGCGCACTCCCGCGACGTGCACGCCTGCGTTCGTCGCTATCAACCCTGCCGGGCGCCATCGTCTACGGGCCATCACCACCACCGGCATCATCATCACCGCCATCATCGCCACCACCGCCACCGTCGCATCTAGCCTCTGAACAGGTCGGGGCTTGGGCCGCTGTCTCTGAGAGACTGAGCCAGTGATCGCACGTCAGCAGGCCCTCGCGGCCCTCGCCGAGGAGGAGTTCGATGTGGTGGTCGTCGGCGGCGGCATCACCGGCGCGGGCGTGGCCCTGGACGCTGCCACGCGCGGCTACAGCGTGGCCCTGATCGAGCGCCAGGATTTCGCCGCGGGGACTTCGAGTCGCTCGAGCAAGCTCGTGCACGGCGGCCTGCGCTACCTGCAGAACTTCGATCTGGGGCTCGTGCGCGAGGCGCTGCTTGAGCGCCAGCTGATGGTGGCGCTGGCGCCACACCTGGTGCATCCCCTGGCGTTGGTGGTGCCCGCTTTCGAGGGCGCTCATCCCGACCGCCTGGTGGGCATGGGCTTGAACCTGTATGACGTGATGTCTGTCGACCGCGAGCGCCTGCGCAGCCGCCGGGGGCGCATTGAGGAGATGGATGCCTGGAGTCCGGCGCGCCACCGCACGATCAGCGGCGAGGAAGTCAGCGAGCTGCTCCCCGCATTGGCTGCGCGCGAGCCCACCAGTGGCTACCTCTTCTACGACTGCCAGACCGACGATGTGCGCCTGGTGCTCACGGTGTTGGGCGAGGCCGAGCGCTTCGGGGCGGTGATCGCCAACCGCGTCAACGCCAAGGCGGTTCTGTGTGGGCGCGATGGCCGCACCAGGGGGCTGCTGGCGCTTGACGGCGAGAGCGGCAGCGAGTTTGAGCTGCGCGCGGTGAACGTCGTCAACGCCACTGGAGTGTGGGCCGATGAGCTGCTACCCGAGGAGCTGCAGAGCGAGGCCGAACTGCGCATCCGCCCGAGCCGCGGCACCCATGTGACGCTGCGCCACGAGGATCTGCCGCTGCTGGCCGGCGCGATCGTCCCGGCGGGCGGGGGGCGCACGATATTCGCTCTGCCTTGGCTGGGGCGCACGCTGGTGGGCACAACCGACAACGACTACGAGGGCGCCCTGGAGCACGTGGCGCCCAGCGGCGAGGACATCGAGTATCTGCTGGCGGCGGTCAATGAGTTCTTCGCCACAACGCTTGAGCCCGGCGATCTGACGGGCGCGTTCGCGGGCGTACGCCCGCTGATCTCCTCGGGGGATGCCAAGAAGTCGGTGGACATCTCGCGCAAGGCCGAGCTGTATGAGACCTCGAGCGGCATGATCACGATCACCGGTGGCAAGCTCACCACGTGGCGGCGGATGGCGAAGATGACGGTCGATCGCCTGGTGGAGCGCGAAGCGCGCGAGGCTCCGTGCCGCACGCAGGAGATTCCCCTTGGGCAGGCCGTCAGCGTGGAGGAGCTGCCGCGCGTGGAGGGCGTGCCCGAGGAGTCCTACGCGGCGCTGGCAGGGCGTTACGGTCACGCGGCACACGACGTGCTGGCGCTGGCGGCGGAGCGCGGTGAGCTGGCCCAGCCGGTCGTGCCCGCGCTGCCCGATC
>DATBPO010000038.1:0-1868 GCA_036561265.1 Solirubrobacteraceae bacterium
CTGCGGATATGTCTGTATTACGTGGAGAGAACCGCCAGGACCTGCTCACCGAGCTGTGTGCCGCTGCCGGAGCCGAGGATCTTGCCCTCGCCGTCGACCACGACGCCGACCGCCTCCTTGTCGACACCGCTCAGGCCGAAGCCGCCGACTGCCTCGCCCGACCAGTCCATCAGCATGATCACGTCCTTGGTGGGGTCGCTCATCGGCGGCTTGCCGGCTTCCTGCAGCGTGGCGGCCTCGTCCTTGACGGCCTCCTCGTAGGCCTTCTTGAGCTGGCTCTTGACGATGATGCGCGCGGCGCGGGGAGCGCTCTGCAGGTCTGAGACGCCGATCACGGGCAGCTCGTCGGGGCCGTAGCTTGAGCGGATCTTGTGAATGCCCTGCTTCAGCTGCGGCGCGCTCTCGCGGCCGCCGAAGACGACGACCTTCCTGCGACCCTGAAAGTCGCTCAGCGAGACCTTGTGCCCGAGGATGTGGTCGAGCGTGAAGTCCGGGGCCTGCGCGGGAAGCTCTTGTGTAGACACTGTGGCTTACCTCCGATCGACGATGGGGCCTACGCGTGCGCGTGAACTGTACCCGAGTGCGGCTCCTCGCATCTGGTAGGTTCGCGCCATGACGAAGGTAGTTGTGGTCGGGGCCGGGATTGGAGGTCTCGCTACCTCGATCGCCTTGCGCGACACGGATGCCGAGGTTGTTGTACTAGAGCGCGCGCCCGACCTCGCGAAGGTCGAGCTGGGGGCGGGGGTGACGCTGTGGGCCAACGCGATGCTGATCCTCGACCGGCTCGGCGTGGGCGCTGAGATTCGCGAGCGCGGGGCGGTCCTCAAATGCTTCGAGCAGCGCAATACGCGCGGGCGGCTGCTCTCACGCTGGCCGCTGGATGAGATGGCGCGCCGGCTGGGGGCTCCGATCTGCGGCATCAACCGTCCCGATCTGCATGCCGCGCTCGTGCGCGGCGCGGGCTCCGAGCAGGTCAGGACCGGCTGCAACGTGGAGCGCTTCGAGCAGGCGAACGGGAGCGTCAGCGTCGCGCTTGCCGGGGGCGGCGATGAGACAGGTGATGTGCTGATCGGTGCCGACGGCATCGACTCCACCATCCGCAAACAGTTATTGGGTGAGCAGGCACCAAGGCACTCAGGCTTGACGATGTGGCGTGCCAACGTGCCCTACGACGAGTCGATCGCGCCGGCTGTGGACTTCATCGCCTGGTGGGGCTCGGGGACGAAGTTCGTCATCTTCCGCTCCGGACCGGAACGGCTGAGCTGGGAGGCGATCGTCACGAGCCCCCCCGGTGGCCAGGATGCTCCGGGTGAGCGCAAGCGCGCGGTGCTCGATCGCTTCGCGGACTTCACCGCGCCCGTGCATCGCATCGTCGAGGCGACCGATGAACAGGCGATCTTCCGCACCGACGTGTTCGATCGCCCGCCCGACGAGCGCTGGGGCGAGGGGCGTGTAACGCTTTTGGGCGACGCCGCGCACCCGATGACCTTCGCCGTGGGCCAGGGTGCCGCGCAGGCGCTGGAGGACGCGCTGGCGATCGGGCGCGCGCTCGGCAAAGACGGCGATGTCGAGGCGGCACTGCGCGCCTACGAGCAGCCACGCATCGCACGTGCCGCGCGCTTTCAGACGATGGCCTGGCGCCTGGCACGCGCGGGGGCGCTTGAAAGCCGGTCGGCCCAGGCGCTGCGCAACACCGCCTTCACGCTCTCCTCGCCGATCGGCTGGCGCATGCAGGTCAAGGACATGGCGCTGCCCACGTAGTGCGAGTCGGGATGGCGTTCTGCCAGCGCACGCCCACGCTGGGCTTCTCGCCCGATCTGCCGCTCACACGAGCACGCCGGACTCACACCACCACAGCAGCGTCGCCA
>DATBPO010000039.1:0-23040 GCA_036561265.1 Solirubrobacteraceae bacterium
TGGCGCGCCACGTGCTCCAGGAACCAGTGCGAGTAGATCTCCTGCGCCACGCCCTCTTCGAATTTCGCCAAGGTGCGGCCGTCGTCGACCACGTCCACCTCCTCCAGTGCAACCGCGTCGACGTGGAGGTAGCCCGGGGTGGGCTTGCTGCCGGCTCCGATCTCGATCTTCATCGACGTGCCAGCACGTGGTGATAGCCAGCGAAGCGGTCGCTGAAACCGCCGCCCGGCCGCGGGCGCCAGCGGGCATGAGCGAAGCCCGCGCGGCGCAGCGTGCGTACCGCGGCGCCCGGTGAGCGCAGTTGCACGTGCGAGCGATGGCGGCCCAACGCGCGCGTGGCCCTGTGCGCCAGCGCGGGGGGGAGGAGGGGCAGCAGCGGCAGGCTCGTGAACTGGTCGCGCGGGTGCAGGCGGTTGGGGTTGCGCATCACCACCCAGCCTCCGGGGCGCAGCACGCGGTGAATCTCGCGCATCGCTTCGTCGTGCAACCGCTCGCCGACGAGATAGCACAGCGAGTTGTTGGCCACCACCACATCGAAACTCGCGTCTTTAAAGGGGAGGGACTGGGCGCGTGCTGTGACCGTGCTCAGGGGCAGGCCGCGCCTGTCCGCGATCGCCTGTGCCACGCGCATACGCGCTTCGTTGGGGTCGACTGCGACCACCTCCGCGCCCAGGTGCGCGAAGTACAGCGCCAGCGCGCCGAAGCCCGCACCCAGGTCCAGTACGCGCCTCCCCGCGATCGAGCCCATGCCCTCCTGTGCCAGCAGCCGCAGCAGCAGGCGCCCGCGGCCCGGGGCCAGCACCGAGTTGGTGTCGAGCGTCATCACCCCCGCCGGCGTGTCCAGGCGCTCGCCGCTGCGCTCGCAGTGCCCGATAATGCCATCGCGCAGTTCGTGCGCCAGCGGGGCGAAGGCCGGCGGGACCGGGGTCGCCGGCGCCCGCGCCTGAAGCTCGCGGCCGGGTCGCTCCGTGACGAGCTCCGCCCACGCCTCGCGTGGAAGCGCCCGCAGCCGCCGCGCCGCCTCGTCGAGCTCCATCAGCTCAAGACCATCCACATCAGCTTCGATCAGTGCTCGTCCCAGCACATCGCGCTGGGCTTCGGACTCGTGGGAGAGCAGGTATGCGGCGATGCGCGCGTCGTGCTCCGCGGATACCGGCGAGGTCCCGTTCACGGCCGCCGGGGTTGCCATCGCCTCTGCCTCGCTGCTCTGCTCGTTCACGGGTGCCGCACCGATCAGCACGCGCAGCGCCGCCACGTACTCGCATCGCAGCTGCAGCTCGGAGCGGCCCATGCGCTCGGCCAGCTCTCCCAGCGGCTTGCCATCGCGCTCGATCGCCGCCACCAGCGTGCGCTGGCGTGGGTCCAGGCGCTCCAGGCCCGCGCCCGGGTCCTGCGCCCCGACACCCCGCCGCAGCGCCGTGCGCGCCAGGCGCCCCAGTAGCCGCCAGTGCTGGCGGGGGACCACGCCAAATGCCACGATCGCGCCGATGTAGCCGATCAAGGTGGCGCTCAGCACCAGCGGGCGCGCGCCGGGCCACACGTTCAGGCCCGCCACCTGGATGCTCACGGCGATCGCCACAGCGCCCGCGATGCCGACCAGGGGGCGAACCTCGAAGCTCAGCGACGCCTTCATCACGCCCGTGACCACCGCGATCCAGATCGCGCACGCCAGCAGCAGCCCCGCGATCATCGCCGCCGGCACGCCGTACGCGCCCAGCCACGGGATCGTCACGCTGCTCAAGCCCACGAACAGCACCCCCGACAAGAGGGCGCCGGCGGCGTAGAAGAACATGCGCCGCTCCACCTTCACCACCCGCACCAGCACGATGTACAGGCCGTAGCACACAAAGCCCGCGCCGGCCAAGGGTATGAGAGGCGCCGCCGAACGGTACTTCGGACCCGCCAGCAGCACCAGCCCCGGGGCCGCCAGGTCCAGCAGCATCACCAACGTCAAGCCCGCCAGCAGGTAGTACGTCAGGATCGCCCCCCGCACCCGCTCCTCGCCCACATGGCGGTACGTGCTCTGGAACATCACCCCCCGCTCAAGCGGCGCCCACGCCATCAGGAACGCGCTTGCGAAGTACGACGGCACCGCCGCGAAACGGCTCGCCACGCGGTAGATGCCCACCTCGGCGTGCGGCGCGAAACGCGACAGCAGCACCACATCCGCGTTGTGCACGATGAACAAGCACACCACCGGCACCACCACCTTCGCTCCGCGCAGAACGATCTCTTTTGCGTCCGTCCACGAGAACGCCAGCGCGTAGCTGCGGTGTGCCATCGCGATGCACGCCGCCGTCGCCGCGAGTGTGCCCAGCGTTGTGCCGGCCAGCGCCCCCTGTACTTCAAAGCCCAGCAGCACCAGCGGCACCGATCCGCCCACCACGAACAGCGGGCGCAGCGCGTTGAACATCGCAAAGCGCGCCGGCTTGCGCTCCATCCGCAGCACGTTCACCGTCAACCGCCACAGCGACCCCGCCGCCGCCGAAGCCGCCGCCCAGCGCACCAGCGCCTCCGCGTGCGGCGAGTGGCGTTCCAGCAGCCACCCCGCGATCTCCGGCGCCAGCACGAAGCACACCGCGGTCCCCACGCTCACGATCGCCAGCGTCAGCAGCACCCCCGTGGCCAGCGCCCGCTTAGGGGTCGACGCGATGCCCATCTCATCGCCGACATCGTCGCCTTCGCCCTCTGCCGCCCCATACACGAACATGAACGTGCCGTGCAGGCTGCCCGTGTTGTACAGCGTCGTCAGATAGCCCGCGAACACCAGCAGCAGCGCCAGGTTCCCGTATTGCCCCGGGCGCAGCACCCGCGTCAGCACCGCCACGCTCACCAAGCTGAACGGGCCCACCGCCAGCAGGCCCAGTATGTAGATCGTCGTGTCGCGCGTCACCCGCCCGCCGGTGAGCGTCAGCAGGCGGTGGCTCCGCATGCCGAAAATGTATGGACGTCCACCGCGGACACGGTGAAGGAACGGTGAACGCTTGCTGCAGGCGGATGCGCGGGGACTATCATCGCCGCGCGCCATGGCAGGCTTTCCGCTCCTCACCGCCGCCGAGCTCCACGGCGCGCGGGCGCGCTGGCAGCAGCAGGCGCCCGGCGGTGCCGCTCTCAAGCTGCGCGAAAACGCCGAACTCGCCGTCAGCGATCCCCGCTACGCCTCCCCGCTCGACCTCGGCCTCTCCAGCAACCTCTTTCAGGTGCAGGGCATCCTGCTCGAGGCCTCGCTCGCCTTTGCCCTCAGCGGCCAGGAGCGCTATCTGCAGCCCGTCAAGCGCTGTTTGAACGCCATTGCCGATGAGGGGGTGCGCCGCGCACGGCTGCCCAACGAGGTCCACCGTGCCTTCATCGTCGTCGGGCTCGCCGTCGCCCACGAGCTCTGCGGGGAGGCTCTCGATCGCGAGCTGCTGCAGGCCACCGTGGCCACCATCGTCGCCGACTTGCACCACGCCTCCCAGCACGAGGAGTGGGGCGACCGCCTGCTCAAACGCAACGCCTGGAACCACACCGCCGTCGCCTACGCCGCCATCGGCTGCGGCGGGCTGCTCTGCACCGAGCGCCATCCGTGGGCGGGGCAGTGGCTGGCGGATGCTTTGGAGCGCGTCCAACTCTTCTTCGCCGACGGCCTCACCGACGCCGGCATGACCCGCGAGGGGCTCACCTACTGCGGTTTCACCTTCCGCAACCTCGCCCCCCTGTTGCTCGCCCTGCGCAACGCCGGCGTCTGGGATTACCGTTCGCTTAATGACAATCCCCACGTCGAGCGCCTGCGTCGCGTGCCCAACTGGTACGCCATCGAGACCTTTCCCGGCGGGCGCTGGCTACAGCCCATCAACGACTCCTACTTCTCTCCCAAGCGCGCCATGTGTGGCTTCCTGCCCACCTTTGCTGCCCTCGCCCCAGCGCTCACTGGGTGGGTCTACGACATGCTCCTCGGCGCCCGCGGCGATCACAGTCACGGCCGCGATCCCGGCATGGCCACCTCCAGCCTGTTTGAGTCCGTGCTCTGGGGGCCGGGGGAGGGTGCCGCGGATGGGGGGACGCCGGTACCTGACGATCGTGAGGCGCCGCTGCCCGAGGTGCTCGCCGATCCCGTCGTCGGCTACCTCGCCGAGCGCATCCGCACCCGTCCCTGGAGCGGTTTCTCGCTCAATTGCGGCCCCTTCATCGGCGGCATCCACGACCAGTCCGACAACGGCTCCCTCACCCTCTTCGCCGGTCACGTTCCGCTGCTGATCGACTCCGGCGCCGCCAACGACCCCGTCGAGGGCTCGCCCAGTTCCTCGCACGGACACAACCTTGTCCTGATCGACGGTCGCGGCCAGCTGCCCTCCGGCGGCGGCGCCGGCTGCACAGGGGCCATCCTGCACGCCGAGCGCTCGGCCGCCGCCACCGTTGTGAGCGCCGACATGACCGCCTCCTACTGTGCCCGCCACTACAACCCCGTCGCCCACGCCCTGCGTCACTGCCTCTACGGCAAGCACCCCTTCACCTATCTGCTCGTGGTGGATGACTTTGCCCGCCCGCGCGGTGAGGCCGCTGTCTTTGACCAGCTCTTTCACACTCCTGCGCCGGGTGTTAGCGAGCGTTTCGACACAGGTGTGCGCATGCGTATCGAGTTTGCCGGCAAGGCCCGGATGCTCGAGCTCAGAGTGCTCGATGAGGGCGCCCGCGTATTCGACGGAGAAGACGTTACCCAGCACGACAAGGCACTTTTTGATCCGCACGCCTTGTGGCGCGTGCGCCGTGAGGGGGAAGGCCGCGTCCTGATGCCAACCCTCGTTCTTCCCTACAGAGAGCGGGCCATGCCCGAGCTAACGAGCGAGTTCGACCCCGCTACCGGGCGGGTAACTCTGCACTGGGAGCTGGAGGGGGAGAGGGGGGTGGATGTGCTCTCTTTCACTCCCGGCAAGGCGACGGCCGCGACGTTCACTCGTAACGGGCACTCGCAGGATTCCGAGTTGCTGCTGGTTGCCGGCGAGTCCGATGGTGTGCGCCCCACAAGCCGCGTGGCCGCGGCCGTCGGCAAGCTGCGCTCCGCGATGAACGGCCACGTCGCAGACGAGCATGCCCTGCGCCGCCGTCGGCGACTGCGGCGGATGGTCGACGGGGCCGAGGCCTTCGAAGCCGAGGGTGGCACCGCCGGACGCGAGCTCCTCGAGCAGCTCGTCGCCTTCGCCGACCTCGACCCCGACGACAGCGTGCTCGAGCTCGAATGCGGGGTCGGGGAAGTCGCGCGCGTCCTGTTTCACTACCTGCGCTATGGCTCCTACACCGGTCTCGACTCAAGCGCTGAGTTGGTAGCGCAATGCCGCGAGGCCCTCACTCCGCGCAACCCCCGCTTCACCTTTTCGCGCTGGACTGCCGGGGACGCTCTGCCCTGCAAGGACGAGAGTCTCGACTTCATCCTCGCCACCTCCTACACACCCGAGCTGACCCGCGTCCTGCGTGACGGCGGGACTCTCTTTCTCACCACCACGCTTGAGCAGGCCTCGCTGGACGTCCTAGCGCGAGCACCACAGTTGCGGATCGACCGCACCGCGCTCGGGGCGCTTGCCGGCGTGCACTCCCAGCCGGACATCGTCGTCCTGCGCCGCGAGCGCTGGCTACAGGTTCTCCACAAAACACAGCTCGCACCCCACCGAGACGGCTGACAGGTCGGTGGGGGTGACGATTGCCTGCTCCTGGATGGCGGGGAGCAGGGCGGGGAGGTGGCGTAGGTTGGGGTCGCGGCCGATCTTCAGTTGCATTATCAGCATGCCCGTGCTGCGGATCGCCTCGATGAAGTCGACCACCGTCATGCGGTTCAGCTGATCGCACATCACGCGCCAGCGCTTGGGGGGGAGGACCTCCTTCAGCTCCGCTGCCGAGCGCCACAGGTGCTCCCACGGCTCGCGGTTGATGTGGCCTCCCAGTGAGGAGTACCACAGCGAGTCCGCGAAGATCGCCACGCGCCCGCCCGGGCGCAGCAAGGGACGGAAGGCGCCCAGTACGCCCTTCAGGTCGAACACGTGCTCGAACACGCCGTTTGAGACGATCAGGTCAAATGACTCGCCCGTCAGTGCCGTCTCGTGAATGTTCTGCTGGCGGAATTCGTAGTCGCGGTACTCGATACCCTCCTGCTCCATCGCCGCCTGCAGCGGTGCTGGGTTAACGTCGTACAGATCTACCGCCACCACCGAGCGCGCCTCGTGGCGCGCTGCCCACAGGATCTCGTTGCCAATCCCCGAGCCAAACACCAGCACGTCCTTGCCCGTCGGGTCTCCATAGGGCAGCAGGTCGCGGTCCAGCATGCCCTCCCGGTGCAGCAGGTAGTCCTTCAGCTCACAGACCTGCTCTTCGCTCAGCTCTGCCACGCTCACAGTGATGCGGCACCCTAGATCCCTTCGGAACCCTGGCTGGTGAAGATGGTGTAAAAGCGAGGCTGCGCCTCTAGTCGCTGCGAAATACACGCTGGTGAAGATGGTGTAAAGGGTTGCTCCACGCGCGCGGTACTCGCATACCATCGCGGCCGCCATGCCCGCCACCGCGCCCCCGCCCGCCTACACGCTCGCTGCCGAGCAGCGCCAGCGCTTGCTGCAGGCAGCCCGCGCCCTTGAGCGCATCGAGGGCGATCCCGACTACCCCCTGCCCGCCGAGCGCAGCGTCGTCATGGCCGAGCAGGCGTCTTTCAAGGCAATTGGCGCCGAATTCCTCTCGCACTTCATCGACTTCGGCGCTCTGCGCCCCGAGCACGCCGTGCTCGACATCGGCTGCGGCGGGGGGCGCATGGCCGCAGCGCTCCTCTACTACCTCGATGAGGGCTCCTACCTCGGCTTCGACGTCCATGGGCCCTCCATCGACTGGTGCCGCCAGGCGATCGCGCCGCGTCATCCCCGCTTCGACTTCCAGTTCGTCGACCTCGACAACCCCATCTACAACCCCTCCAAGTACAGCGCCTCAGAGTTTGCCTTTCCCTTTGCCGAGAACACCTTCGACTTCGCCATCGCCACCTCCCTCTTCACCCACATGTTCATGGGCGAAGTCGCCAACTACCTGCGTCAAGCCTTCCGCGTCCTGCGCCCCGGTGGCGCGCTCTTTGCCACCGCTTTCCTGCTCACTCCCTCCTCCATCGCTGAGATGCTGCGCAACCCCGGCGCCGTCAAGTTTCCCGCCGAGCACCAGGGCTCGCTCGTCAACGTCCCCGAGCGCCCCGCCGCCGCCGTCGCCCACTTCGCCGAGCCCCTCATCGCGCTCGCCACGCTCGCCGGCTTCGTCCCCGAGCGTCACCTCGCCGGCCTCTGGCCCGCCTCCGGCGCCGGTGTCACCAAGCAGGACATTCTCGTTCTGCGTAAGGTCGATCGCCTGGCCGCCGGGCCGGTGGTGTGAGTTCGGGCGCCGGGGGCAGGGGGGTGGGGTCCCATTCCTGTCCGATCTGTGGGTCTTCAGATCTCCTCGAGTTCTCCGGCCGGCCCCACGCCCGCTGCGCCGTCTGCAATTCGCTTGAGCGCCACCGCAAGCTCGCCCGTTCACAGGCCGCCCTGCTCGAGCATGGGCACGGACGCCGGGCGCTTGAGATAGGACCGCTCAGTCCCCGCGTCTACGGCGACTACCTACGCGCCCGCGGCTGGCACTACACCAGCATCGACCAATCCTCCAAGGGCAACCCCGTCGATCCCCGTGACACCAGCTTCGTCGATATCGAACTCGACCTCTGCCACCTTGAGCCCTTCGCCGATGACTCGCTGCAGCTGGTCATCGCCCAGCACGTCATCGAGGAGATCGTCGACTTCAAGCAGGCCTTTGCCGAGATCGCCCGCGTGCTCTCAAGCGACGGCGCCGCACTGCTTGAGATCCCCTTCGATCCAGCACTCCCGCGTTCGCAAAGCCAGCCTCCCGCAGCCTTCGGCAACGTCTGGCGCTTCGGCGCCGAGCTCCCCGACCTCGCCCGCGAGCACTTCACTGAAGTGGACGTCCTCTGTTACCGCGAGGGGCGCCACCGCGGGCATCTCTTCATCTGCCGACCGTGAACAACATCGTCCGCGAGAACGCCCTTGAGGGCGCCAAAGGCTGGTGGGGTAAGCACGCGCCCGCCCATACCATCGAGGCCTACACCTCGACGTGCAGCATCTATCCCGGCGAACGCCTCGACCTGCACGTCTCCACCCGCCCCGCCGCTCGCTACCGCATCGAGCTCTACCGCCTCGGCTGGTACGGAGGTCGGGGGGCGCGCCTGGTGATGCGCCATCCCCGCGAGGGGGATCTGCGCGGGCTCGGGCGTGATGTGCCCCCGCCACGCCCCGGGCCGCACATCGACTCCGCCAACTGGCCCGTCACCGACACCATCCTCGTTGGTAGCGATTGGGTGAGCGGTGTGTATGTCGCGCGCCTGCAGCTCACCACTGGCGAGCACGCCGGACTCGATGCCTTTGCGCCCTTCGTCGTCAAAGCGCCCCGCCACGCCCCTCGTGCCGACATTCTCATCCAGCAGCCCGTCACCACCGCCCAGGCCTACAACAACTGGGGCGGCAAGAGCCTCTACACCTCGAACTCCACCGAGGGGGAGGCCGCAGTGAAGGTCAGCTTCGAGCGCCCCTACGCCGCGTGGTCGGAGCTCGTCGTCAACGCCCGCTGGCCCTTCGTGTGGGACTACCACCTGCTGCGCTACCTCGAGCGCGAAGGCTTCGACCTCGCCTACACCACCGACATCGACACCCACCGCGAGCCCTGGAGCCTCCACGGTCACCGCCTGCTCATGACCTCCGGGCACGACGAGTACTGGACCCGCGAGATGCGCGACGCGTTTGCCGATCGGTTGGAGGCCGGCGTCAACCTCGCCTGCATGGGCGCCAACACCTGTTACTGGCAGATCCGCCTCGAGGATCACGAGCGCACCATGGTCGAGTACCGCTGGCGTGCCCAGGACCCCGAGCCCGACCGCGCGCTCAAGACCGAGCTCTTTCGCAACCTCCAGCCCCCGCGGCCCGAGGCAGAGCTTTGGGGGGTGCAGTATCAGGACGGATTGGGGAAGCCCGGGGAGCCGCGTCACTATCAGCTCGTGCCCGAGTCTCTAGAGCACCCCTGGATGAAGGACACCGGCTTCCAGTACCCCGCCACCCTGCAAGGGCTCGTCGGTTACGAGTGGGACGCCCTGCAAGAGGGGTGCCTGCCGCCCGACGCCACCGTCTTCTTTCATTACGAGCACGAGCTCTCGGCTGCCGACCTCATCGGTTGGCGCCATCCCTCTGGTGCTCAGGTATTTGCCGCCGGCTCTCTCCAGCTCGCCTGGGGCCTCGACGACTGGGCCTGGCCCGGCTACGGCGACGAGCGCCTGCAGCGCTTTGTGCGTAACGCGCTGATCGACCTCACACGCCGCGAGTAAGATCCGACTCCCGCAGCAGATGCAGCACCGCCCGCGGTAGCTCTACCTCCAGCTGCGCCAGCGGCAGCTCGCGCGTGTGGAAGAACGTCGTGCGGCTCGTGCGCTCCGCTAGCCACGGGATCAGTGATAGTGCCGCCTCATCGCCCACCACCGCCACGCGTGCCTCCTCATCGCGCTCCGGCGTTGCATACACGCGCACGTGGGTGTCGCCCGCCTGCGCCAGGTATGACTCCACTGGCATCCGCAGCGACCGTAGGCGGCTCGGGTCAAGCGCTATGCCTGGCTCGCTTGGGACCTCCGCGTTGCACTCCATGAGCTCTCCCTCTTGCATTTCCAGCTGTGGTACATCCGCCAGCGTGCCCCGGTAGCCCGGTACTGGGCGCACATGTAATTCCGTCACAGCTGGTGGGCTCAGCGCCGGCACCCGCTTGTGCGCCTCCTTCAACAGCGCCCGCGCCACGAAGAACGCGCCCCGGTCGTTCCAATCCGCGTCCGTACGGTGGTACGGGCTGCCGCCCCGCTTGCAATCGCGCAACACCCCCAGCAGGTCCAGCAGCTCCACCTCATCCACCTCGCGCAGCGCCGCCCGCAGCGCCGCTAGGCCGCGTCGTTCGCCCTTATCTGAGCCCAGCACCACATCGCGCTTGCTCGGGATCAGCGCCGGGATATACGCGATACCCTGCGCCCCACAGCGCTGCGCGTTAGCCACCAGGGCCGCGACGGTTTGAGCTCGCACCAGCTCGCTCATCGAGCCGCGGCCCTCCCCCTCCAAAAAAAACCACGCCCCCTCGCGGATCGCGCGACGGTCGCTGCGCGGGGCCGGGGGGTCCGGGACCTTTGCCGACAGGCCCCCGCCCGCTTCGAAGATCACATCGCTCCACGCGCCCTCCGCCGTCGGCTTGTGCCAGAACGACGGCGCCGGCTTCAGCGGCACCTGCTCCGCGCCCGCCAGCGCCACGATTCGCCGCCGCGCCGGGGTCTGCAGGTGAGCCGGCAGCTCGATTAGGAAGCCGTGCGCGCCATCGCCCAGCGCCATGTCCGCCAGATCCGGGCGTGCTACATCCGCCACGCCCCGCGCCACAATCTCGCCGTCCACCACCAGCGCCACCTCGATGCGCGCATCCGGCTCACCGCGGTCCGCCGCCCAGCCCAGCGCCACGCCGTTGCCCACGCCCTGCAATATCCCCTCGTACGCTGGTGGCGATGGGGTAGGAGGTTGTTTCTTTTTTCCGGCGCCCCTCGTCCGGTTCCTCGCCTTTGCCAGCATCACCCTCGCGCTGCCCCTCGGTAGACGCCCGCCAGCGTGCTTGCCTCGCCAGCCCAGTCATTTGCGCGCGCAAACGCGCGGCTGCGTCCCGCTGCCTTCTGCCATCGCACCGGTTCGCGCATCCGCTCCAGCGCCGCCGCGATTTTCGTCACATCTTCGGGGGGGACCACCTCGCCCAGGCCGTTTTCGCGCACGATCTCAGCGATTACCGGCAACTCGCTTGCCAGCACCGGCACCCCCGCCGCCGCATACTCAAACAGTTTGTTCGGCAGCGTCAGCTCATAGCTGCGGCACACCGGCTGGATCAAGCACAGCCCCGCCAGCGCCTCGCCCAGCACCGTGGGCACATACGCCGGTGGTACCGGCGGTTCGATCCGCACCCGTTCCATCACGCCCGCCGCCTGCGCCCTCTGCTGCAGGCCCGTGCGGTACTCCGCCGCGCCCGGGCCGATCATCCGCACCCCAATCTCCTCCGTCAGCGCCACCGCATCGATCGCCTGCTCCAGGCCCCGTCCCCTCATCAACCCGCCCACATACACCGCCCACGGCGGCTCTCCCGGCTCGCCCGATATCGGGGGGGAGGGGATCGCCGCGTCTCCCCGGCCGTTGTGCCCGGCACTGCCGGGTGTCACTTTGATGGCACCGCGCGTGCCTTCCGGGATGTTACGCACCACCGTCGGCCGCTCGATGCGATACCGGCGCGCCAGCGCATCCGCATAGCCCGGGCTCGCCGTTATCACCGCATCCGCCACCCGCACGAACAGCGCCTCGCTCGCCAGGAGCCACATCCGCCACTCCCACCGTCCGTTGCGGTCCGCCCACAGCTCGTGGCTGTCGTAGATCACGCCTGCTCCGCACGTCAGCTTGATCGCCACCGCGCACCACATCGTGTTCCAATCGTTTGCATGCACCACCGCCGGGCGCTCGCGCCGCGCCAGCCTCAGCGCCTGCCACGCGAACGACGCCCCGCTCAGCACCCGCCTCAGTCTCACGCCCGGTGCTCGCCCTCGGGCCTGCAGGCGCTTCACCTCTACTCCCTGCACCCTGTGGCTGCCAGCCGCTGCCGTGGTTGTGGCAACCCCAACCACCAGTGCTCTGCCCTGCAGGGCTTTCTCGGCCACCCGCGCCGCCCGCAGCACTCGCGCATCGTGGCTAACCGCGTTGCGTACCAGCAGCAGCGTGTGCACGGCACCGCCCGCGCGCGTACCACTGCCGCTAGCGCGATTTGCCACGGCCCCGGCTCGCGATCAATCCCACCGCGACCGCCGCCGCTCCGATCAGCACCATCAGCAGGTAGCTCGGGAACGTCGAGCCCGCCGTATGCGCCGCCGGCACACCCGCCCCGATCCGCATCGCCGCCGGGCTCACACCCGGGACCGCCGACGCCGAGCCAAAGCCGTTTTCCGAGTGAATCGAAGACGGGTCGCTCGGCGTGCCCCCGCCTGCCGGGGACGCGCTCGAGGCGCTCTCGCCGCCCGCGCTGCTGCCGGAGCCGCCCGAGTTGCCGCCCGAGCCGCCCGAGTTGCCGCCGGGACCGCCCGGTGGGGTTGCGCCTGCGCCCGAAGAACCCGTCCCTCGTCTACCAGCCGGTAACACCGGAGCCGCATCGCGTCGGCCAGTATCCAAAGGGATCTGGTAGATGACGCCCGCCGGGCTGCCCGCCTGCGGATCCGTCCTCTGCTCGATAGCCCGGCCCGCAGCCGCGGCGTTCTGAGCACATACCAACAGGGCCACTGTCCCCAACACACCCAAACACGACGCTCTCATGGCGAGCAATCTAGATCAGCCAGCCGCCCTCGATGTGGCCAAATCGTTGCGTTTTCAGGCGGATTATGTAGCGCAGGAATCGCCTGTAGACGGCCCCCGGCTCGGCTCCATCTGGCTCGTCGCCGGCCCCACCGTCCTGGTCCTCGCCCTCCTCGTGCTCGCCACCGCCTATGCCGGCGCCTTCAAAGTCGGCCAGTGGGCGCCGCCCGCGCTCTTCATCCTGCTCGTCCTCTTCACGCTCGTCCTGCGCGGTGGCGCCCTCGCGCTGCCCGACCGCTGGCTCGGCCTGGCATTGGGCGGTGCCTGGGGCCTGGCCGCGTGGGCCATGCTCTCCGCGCTCTGGGCCGCCTCCCCGGGGGCCGCGCTTGAAGGGGCCGCGCGCCTCGCGCTCTACGCCGCCATCCTCACCCTGCCGCTCTTGGCCGTCGGTGACCTCCGCGCCCTGCGCGTCGCCGCCCACGGCATCGTCATCGGCATCGTCCTCATCGCCCTCTACGCGCTCGGCAAGATGCTCCTCGACGGGCCCGCCATCTTCCTCGCCGGGCGCCTCAACGGTCCCGTCGAATACCGCAACGCCACCGCGCTGCTCTTCTGCCTCGCCTACTGGCCGCTCATCGTGCTCGCCGCCACCCGCGCCCGCGGACGCGCATTGCGCGCCGTCAGCTTCGGCCTCACCGAGCTCATGCTCGGTCTCGCCTTCCTCACCCAATCCCGCGGTGTCATCCTCGGTCTCTGCTGCGGCGCCATCGTCGTGCTCGCGCTCGGCCCCGACCAGGTGCGCCGCGCGTGGTTGGCGCTGCTCAGCGTCGTGCTCCTCGCCCTGGCCTCCTCCTGGCTGCTCACGCCCTACCACGCCTTCGCCGGCGGCGCCGGGCTCGTCCACGCCTCCGACATCACCACCGCCGCCCGCGCGCTCCTGCTGCTCGTCCTCGCCGCCGGCGCCATCGGCTTCCTCCTCGCCGTCTTCGACGCCGGCCTGCGCGTCCACAGTCCCGCCATGGGGCGCGTGCGCCTCGGCGCCCGCCTCGCCCTCGGCGCCGCCGTGCTGCTCGGGCTCGTCGGGGGTGTCGTCGCCGTGCACGGCGATCCCCTGCACGAGCTCAGCGTCAAGTGGAGCGAATTCAAGAGACTGCAAACGAACAGCAGCGAAACCACCCGCTACACCTCCGCCGGCGGGCAACGCTACGACCTCTGGCGCGTCGCCCTCGACGAGTGGCAGGCCCATCCGCTGGGCGGCGTCGGGCAGAGCGGCTACCAGTTCGCCTACTACCGCCAGCGGCGCTCAAACCGCAACCTCGATGACCCCCACGGCCTGCTCTTCCAGGTTGCCGCCGAGCTCGGGGGGGTTGGCTTGCTTTTGCTTCTTCTCATCCCCATCGGGCTGTTTGGCTCCCTGCGCCGCTGGTGGCGCCTCGCGCCGCTCGGTGCCCGTCGTACCTGCTGCGGCCTCTGCGCCGCCGGCGTCACCTTCCTCGGCCAGTCCCTCGTCGACTGGATGTGGCGCATCCCCGGCCTCACCGGCCTCGGGCTCCTCTGCCTCGCCGTCGCCGCCGCCCTGCTCGCCCGCTCCGCGCAGGCCGCGGGTGCTCCCGCTGCTCGCATCGTCTTTCGCCTGCCCTTGCGTCGGCCGCTCGCCGCCACTGCCCTGCTGGTTGCCGTTGCGCTCACTCTCAGCCTCTACCTCTCCGACTTCTACATCCGCCGCGCCCGCGCTGAGATCGGGCACTCGCCCCAGGCGCAGCTCGCCGCTGCCCGCACCGCCGCCAGCCTCGACCCGTGGTCAACCGACCCTCACTACCTCGAGGCCTCTGCGCTTGAGAGCGTGGGTAACCGGCCCGCCGCGCGCGCCCAGCTGTTGCAGGCCAAGCGCATGGAACCATCCAGCCAGGTGCCCCTTGGTTTGCTCGGCGACTTCGAGGCCCGCGGCGGGCGCTACCTCATCGCCCGCTTCTACTACCGCAAGGCGCTTGCCCTCGATCCGCTCGATGTCGGGCTTGAGCAGCTGGCGCGGAGTGGGGGGCAGCCGGAAGGCGGAGGTCCACAGCAGGGTTAGGGTTCTCCGCGGAGCCGCAGTTCGGTCCAGTGCCGGTGTCCTGCGAAAGGCTTCCTAGCAGCCCCTCCCACAGATCCACCGCCGCAGCGCGGTCAAAGCGGCCGGCGGTGCGGCGCCCGCGCCGGCCCATTGCGATCACCTCCGCTGGGTTTGCCTGCAGGCGGCGCAGGGCCGCGGCCAGTGCGGCGGGGTCCTCGGGCGGCACCACGAGACCCGCGTCGGCTTCGTTTATGAGCGTGGCCGCCTCACCGCGGGTGGCCACGATCGCGGGGCGTGCGGCCGCGAGTACCTCGAACAGTTTCGTCGGCAGCGCCCCGTCGAAGATCGGGCGATCGCGCAGGGGGACGATGCCCGCGTCGGCCTTTGCGTAGAGGTCTGGGATGCCATCCGGTGCCACAGCGCCGATTAGGCGCACATTCCTTAGTTGAAGCCTTGCGATCTGCTGGTGCAGCCCGGGCGCGTCCGGCCCCTCGCCCGCGATCGTCACCTCCACCACCTCCGGCCCCGCGAGTGCCGCCGCTTCCACCAGCGTGCCCAGACCCTGCGCCAGGCCCAGTGTGCCCGCGTACAGAACGCGCAGCGGGGCGCCGGCGCGGGGCGTTGGCTCGGGCACTTGCGCGAAGCGCTCCACGTCCACCGCCGGCGGCACCTGCACCACCTTGCCCGCCGCCTCCGGGCGGGCCCCCAGGCTCTCGATGATCCCTTTAGTCGGCGCCGTGATCAGCGCGGCTTGCCGGTAGCACAGGCGAGCCAGCGCATGGGCTGCACTTGCCGCCCGACCCTCGCCGATCGCCCCAAGCTCGATCGCGCTCTCCGGCCACAGATCCGACACGTTGAGCGCCAGCTGCGCACGCTTGGCCCTGGCGTACACCACGCCCGCGAAGGCCGTAAACAGCGGCGGCGTCTCTGCCACCACCACATCCAGCGGCCCACTCGCCGCGCACGTCGCCAGCGCCCCCGCTGCAAACACCGCATGGTTGGCCACGCGCCGCGCGAAGCCCCGGTTGGGCGTCGGGTACACCACGCTACGCACCACTCTCACACCATCCTCATTGAAAACCTGCAAGGCGCCGTTGCGGTAGGGACGCGCGATCCTGCCCGACGGGTAGTGTGGAAAACCCGTGTGCACCGTCACCTCCACGCCGCGATCCTTCAATCCCCGCGCCAGCGCCGCGATGCGCGCCGGCGCTGCCCCCACCTCGGGAGGGTAGTAGTGAGTGAGCAACAGCACGCGCATTGGTCGGGGGTGGATGGTGAAAGGGAGGTGAATTTTTTGGGGGAGGGGGAGGGGGCCGCGCCTGTCTTTCGTCGCTACCTTCAGGACCCCCGCAAGCAGCGTGCCTGGCGCGCAGACAATCCTGGTAACGCGGCGATGCGTGAGGAAGTGCGGCAGCGGCTGCTCCAACTCGCCGGGCCGTGGCTATTTGGCGAAGAGGTCGCCCCGCACGGTGCCGGGGCCACGCACGGTGTGGGTGCCACGCACGGTGTGGGGATGGTGCTCGACGCCGGCTGTGGCTCAGGCTGGTGGCTGCGCACGCTCGCCCAGGCCGGTGTCGCGCCGCAGCGGCTGACGGGTGTGGACCTGCTCCAGGAGCGAGTAGCCGCGGCGCACGAGCGACTGCCCGGTGCACACATCCAACAGGCTGACGTGCGCGATCTGCCACTCGCAGATGCAAGCTGCACGCTAGTCCTGCTGTTCACCGTGCTATCCGCCATCGGCGGGCACGAGGAGATCCGGCGGGCTCTGCTGGAGGTGCGGCGCGTGCTTGCTCCCGGCGGTGCCGTCGCGATCTGGGAGCCCCGCATCTGGACCCCCAACGCCAACACTCGCCTGATTCGCCTGCGCGAGATCAGCGCAGCGCTGGGAGGGGATCTGCAGGTCCAGTCTGTCACTCTTTTGCCAGCTCTCGCCCGGCGCGCCGGGCGGTGGTACGAACCACTCGCGCGCCTGCCCTTCCTGCGCACCCACCGCCTTGTGCTCGTGCGCCCCGAGGGCTGACGCTTGCCGCATCCCAGCGCCTGACAGTCGCCCATACAGCTCCACCAGTCGCAGCTGCTCGCGCTCCCAGCAGAGCTCATCCGCAGCGCGCTGCAGGCGTTCGCGCAGCCCCGGGTCCGGTCGGCCTTGCAGGGCCACGCGCAGCGCTCCAGCCACTGCGGCCGGGTCATCGGGACGGGCGCACCAGCCCACGCCGTAGGACTCCACCAGCCGCTGCGTTTCCGGCAGTGCTGCCGCCACCACCGGCACTTCGGCCGCGATGTACTCAAACAGCTTGTTCGGCAGCGCCAAGCGGTGGTTCAGACACGTGTCCTGCAGTAGCGTCACGCCCACGTCCGCCTCCGCCGTGTGCGCCAGCAGGTTCTCCAGGGGGACACTTGGCAGCATCCTCACGCGCCCCTGCAGGCCGAGCTTGTCGATGCGCGCTTGCAGGACCGCGCCATAGCCCGGCTCCGGGTCGCCCAGGAACGCCAACTGCACGCCAGGCAGTGTCGCCACCGCCTCGATCAGTACCTCACACCCCCGCGCCGCGGCGGGGGCGCCCTGGTGCAGGACCAGCGGGGTGTCTGGCGTGACTCCCAGGCGCTCGCGCAGGCCGGCGTGCCCCGTGGGGCGCTCACCTGCGCTCAGCGCGCTCACGTTGCGAACCACGCACGGCATCACGGGCAGGCGGTAGCGCTCGCGCAGGCGCTCCGCAATGCCGTCGGAGACCGTTATCACCGCCGCGCAGCGGGATACCACCAGGCGCTCAATCGCCTCCACGAACATCGCCCACGCCCGCTCACGATAGGGAACGCTCGTGGCCAGCTCATGCGAGTCATACACCAGCCTCGCGCCCATCAAGCGTGCACCGATGAGGCCCGGCAGCAGCATCGCCGCGTCGTGCGCGTGCACGATCTCTGGGCGCACGCGCTTGATCCCGTTCACGAACGACCACAGGAAGGCGGCGCGGTACAGGTGGAAGGGGAGATGTCGCCGCAGCCACGCGGGCGGGAGCACCGAGCGGCGCTCGAAGCCATCCAGGCGCGTGGGGCGCACAGTGCCATCGTCCTGGCGCGCACCCACCGGCACCCGCGCCAGCTCCAGCACCGTCACCTCATGCCCAGCCCGCGCAAGCGCCGATGCCTCGCGCCGCACCCGCGAGTCGAACTCCACCGACTTGTGCAGCAGCATCGCGACGCGCACCGACGTGCATGCTTACGGCCGGCGGGGGTGGGGGTGTGAAGAGGAGGTGAAGGCTCCGGATGACGACGCGCTGATCCGGGCCGGAGCTACAGTCTCACCGGGGTTGGGTGAGAACTGCTCCGGCGTGCCTCAGCGTAGAGAGGCTCGGGCGCCATGTCGATGCCATTCGGCCAAGCGATGGTGCCTGCTTCTGGGTCTACTCTCACACGGGCGAAGTAGTCGGGATCACGCAACGGCGCGAGGACGCCACGCCACTCGCGCTCCTTGAAGTCCACCTCGCCGACGGTTCCATCATCGAAGGCCAAACGCAGCCGATGCTCGCCGATGACCTCGACACCTGTGATGTCCTGGAGCCGTTCCACATCACCATCTTACGACAGGGAGTCGATCGGTTCCAGCGGCTCTTCACGTCGAGCGTGTCTCCAGTTTGCGAGCAGCTCTTCGTGGTGGAGGACTGCCCACTCGGCCACCAGCGCGAGTGCACGCTGGGGCAGCGAGCCCGCAATGACGACGCCGGCGAAATCCACCGACGCCGCTTGACCGGCATAGCGAGCATGGAAGTGCGGCCGCGCGTGAGCACCCTCGTTCCAGTACATCCAAATCGTGATCCCATAGAAGGAGCTGATGCGGGGCACGTCCGAAACCTTACGGCCGACAGCTGATGCAACGCGTGGCCGATATGGCGGTTACCGTGCGTGCTGGTACGCGTAGAACGCCGGCTTGGGGACGCCTTGCGAGGTCATCAGGCCCTCGGTTAGGTAGCCGGGGATGGTGGGGGGCTCGTCCATTAGCTCGTACCAGCCGAGGCCGACGACGTAGTTGACGGAGTCGACGAGCTTGAAGGCGGCTGTGGCCCACTTGGCCTGTACGGGGCGGCTCACGAAGAACCAGAAGGCGCGGTCGGTGTGGTCGCTTGAGATCGAGAACTCCGAGAGCCACAGCTTGGGGGTGCCGCCGGGGCGGCCGGCGTAGGCGGTGGCGAGTTCTGAGTGCAGGGTGTCGATGTCGTTGATGTCGCGCACCTTGGCTTCATACAGCCCTTCGGAGAGCTTGGGGTAGCGCGTGGAGTACGGGTTGTGGCCGAAGTAGTCAAGGCGCGGGGGCTGCCCGTCGGGCAGGCGCATCCAGCGGATGAAGTCCGCCGTGGAGTCCAGCCCGATCGTGTAGGTCATGCCGCCGATCACGATGTTCGCGCGGCTTACCGCCTTCAGCGCGCCGTAGGCGGCGTCGAGCAGTAGCGCGTAGCGCTGTGGACCCACCGGAGAGTTTTCGGGCATTGGGTTAAAGTTGCCCGGGCGCTCCGGCTCGCCCCAGATCATCCAGTAGCGGATGCTCGGGTAGCGGCGGCTCACGGCGGCCGCAAAGTTGGCGTAGTCGCCCGGGTCTTCCGGCGCCCACGAGGAGTCCCGGCCGCCGTTTGACCACGGCGGCGAGCCCCTCAGCATCACCGCCAGCTGGATGTGGTAGCGGGCGGCTTCGCGCACCGCCTCTTCCAGCGCCGGCGGCCAGCGGTAGGCGGGGTCCGCCGGGTTCGTCGGGTCGGCCGGGCGCTGTGGCGCGGTCGCCGCCCAGCTCAGCTGCGTCTGCACCACCTGCACGCCGAGCCGGTGGTAGATCGGGAACGCGCTTGCGCCGTCAGGCATCGTGAACGGGCCCCAGATCATCTTCAGGGGGTAGGTCCCACGCGCCCTCGCGTGCCTATGCCTGCGCCCGCTCCCGTGGTGGGCGGCGACCCTCGCGGGTTGAGCGCGGGCACGCGCCCACCCATTCGGTAGGCAGATGGCGAGGAGAGTGAGCATCGCCGCTGCCGCGACGGTGGGCGCCTTGCGGGTATACCGCGAGAGTCCGTTCATAGACTTGCGGCGAAGTGTTACACGTTGCCAATGGCGGGTGCGGGCGTGGCGTGTGAGGACGCGGGCGTGGCGCGTAAGGCATATCAGCCACCCGAGCTGCTTGCGATGGCGAAGATCAGCACCAGCACCGTGCAGGCGCTGAGCAGCAGCCCGGCCTCGAAGCGGCGCACCTGGGGGTCTCCGGTGAAGCGCCTGGCGGCCTTCGTGAGGGGCACGAGCATCGTCTGTGAGAGGATCGCGAGATCGCCCCGCAGGGTACGCGTGCGGATGTAATGCAGGTCGATCTCGATCTTGCGCGGCATGATCGACTCCTCGTAGAACCTCACGGGGTCCTGCTGCAGGCTGAGTAGGTGAGACTCGCTCGCGTACTCCACTGCCGCTGGCCCAGTGATGCCGGGCAGTACATGCAAGAGCTCCTTGTACTCCTCGCGGTAGCGGGCCACGAACTCGGGCACCTCGGGACGGGGACCCACGAGGCGCATCTCGCCCCTGATGACATTCCACAGCTGGGGCAGCTCGTCGAGCTTGGTCATCGCCAGAAAACTTCCTATGGGTGTGAAGCGCTCGTCCTCGCCGATCGTCAACGGCCCGCCTCGCGCGCTATTGCGCATCTTGCGGAACTTCAGCATCTGAAACGGCTGTCCGCCGCGTCCCACGCGCGTGGAGCGATAGAAGACCGAGCCGGGAGAGTCGATGTAGATCAGCAGCGCGGTTATCGTCCCCACCACCACTGCGAATGGGAAAACGAGCAGGCAGACCGCAAGGTCGAAGGCCCTGATGGTCGGAGATTCGCGCTCTGGCACAGCGCGGCAATGATCGTATCCCCAGCGTGGGAGGGTGTTGCCAACGAGTGAAATGCTGTCTTGAAGGGTGTTGCCAACGAGTGAAACGCCATCTCCATGACGGCGTTTGACTGCGAATCTCTTCACCATGCCCGGCGAGCCCAGCGCCATTGCCGATCGCACGCCGCCCGGCGAGCCGAGAGCGACTGCCGATCGCACGCCCCTCGCCGGCAGCGGCCGGGCCATCGCTCGGCGTCCGTTCACAGGCGCCTCGCTCGCGCTCCTTTCCCGCCTCGGGGCGCGGGCCATGGCCCTCGGGTTCCTGATCGTGCTCGCCCACCACCAGAGCATCAGGACCTTCGCCTCCTACAACTATCTACTCGTGCTGGCATCCACAGTCGGCGTGATCCTCGATACCGGCGTGGGTTTGGTCGCCAATCGCGAGGTGGCTGGTGGCAGGTTGGACCTGGCGAGCGCCTATCACGCGGCGCTGCCAACCCAGGTGGCGACCAGTGCGCTCGCCGCGGCAGCGGTCGCGGTCCTCGGTCTGCTCCTGCCCGGACCCGTCACGCACTACTGGGCGGTTCTGTGGACGGCGATCTTCATCTTCTTCATCGGACTGTTCGACGGCCAGGCCGAGCTGTTGCGGGGCGTCGGGCGACCCTGGGTGGAGGCTTCGCTGCAACTCCTCGCAGCGATCCTGCAGGTGGGGCTGGGTGTGGCGGTGATCCTCAGCGGCCTCGGTCTTGCAGCGCTGATGGCGGTGCTGGCGCTCAAGCAGGCGCTCGTCGTTGGCATCGCCCAGCTATGGCTGCCCGCGCCGCGCCGCGGACGCGATCCCGAGCTGTGGAGGGTTTTCCTGCGCCACGGACTGTGGCTCGGTGCGGCCACCACCTTCGGCGTCATCGCCGGCCGCTCGGCGCAACTGGCGCTTGGCAACCTCGCGAGCCCCATACAGGTCGCCCACTTCGCCGTCGCCACGCGCTACCTCGACCTGGCGACGATGCTATGCGCAACCGCAGCCTTCGGCCTGCTGCCCGCGATGGCGGATCGCGCAACGTGCGCACCCCCGCTGCAACGTAAGTTCCTACGGCGGCTCCTCGTGGGCGCTCTCGCGGCGTCGTTGGCGCTCGCCGCGCTGCTCGCGCCGATCGTCCCCTGGCTTACGGTGACGATCTTCGGGGAACGCTACCGGGGCGCCGTCCCCGCGAGTGAGATCTTCGTTGCCTGCCTGCCGCTGCTGATGCTCTCGAGCATCGCCTGGTATGCGCTGATCGCCGAGCGCCTCGAGCGGCGGGTGACGCTCGCGGCTGGAGTCGGCGCGGCGATCGGTGGGGTGGCTGTAGTCTGGATCGCACTGCGCCCAACCGCGCTGGCCGCGGCCGGTGCGACCGTGGTCGGGTTGACTGCCACGGCGCTGCTCCTGCTCGGCTCGCTGCGCCGCCGCGGACGCCGGCCAGTACGCTCCCCCGCGCCTGCCGGCGCCAAGAGCCTATGAGCGGCGAGCGTCGCGTCAGCTCCATGCGCGTGAGGGGCAGGCATCGTGTCAACTCCGTGAGAGGCGAGCGTCGCATCCGCTGCGCACTGCTGGCCTGGCATCGCTTCGAGTGGCTCTGCGAAGCGTGCTTGCGCTCGCCCGGCCTTGAGGTGGCGGCTCTGGATACGCGCGTGTTGGGGCTCCCGGACCTCCACAATCCCTTCGTACTGCCGACGGTGCAGCGGGCCGAGGTCGTGCTCCTCAGCACCGCCTGGTACGAGTGGCTCAGCGCAAGCCATCCGCAGCGCGTCGAGGAGATCCTCACTCGCCTCGAAGGCTGCGCCAAGGTGCTGGTCGGAGTCGAGAGCCACGACGATCTGCGGCTCAGCCTGCCGCCACAGGCCATCGCGCGGATGGCCTGCGTGCTCAAAGGAGGTGGGCTGTATCGCGACCGGGAGCTCTACAACCATGACCTCGGACCGCGCTTTCCGGGGGCGCTCTGGAGCGAGCGCCAACGCCCGCGCGAGCACCCCTACGCTCCCGGCGATCTGCGCAAGCTGCGGCTCTCAATCCCCTGCTTTTTGTGGGTCGCGCCGGGCGCGCGCCGCAGCCTGCGCGCCGCGCGGGACGATCTAGGTTTCCTCCCGCGTCTGGCGCGCGACGCCGGCGAACGCCTGCTGAGGCCCGCGCTGGCCGTGGCGGCCGGCGGGCGGCGTCCCCACGAGGTTCACTGCGTGGGCCGCCTCACCCACATCCAGCGTCTTCAGGCTCTGCGTCTGCTGGATGGCTTCAGCGGCCGTCGTGGGATCACAGCGGTGCCAGAGCATGTGTCCGGCCGGGCCGCGGCCGAGCCCTTCTGGCATGGTAAGGCGCTCGCGCCGCCCGAGCGTCTGCGCCTGCAGCGGACCGCCCAGCAGTACATGACCGCGCCCGTCAACCGTCTCGCCTTCCAGCTCGAACTTCGCCGCCATCGCATCGTGTTCGCGCCCACCGGTCACGGGGAGCTCACCTACCGGCACATGGAGGCGCTTGCGGCCGGGGCTCTGCTCGTCTGCCAGGACCTGCGTCACGCCGAGATCATGTTTCCCTTCGAAAACCGCCGCAACGTGCTCTTCTGCCGTCCCGATCTCTCCGATCTGAGCTCCATCGTCCGCGAAGCCCTGCTGGACGACGGTCTCCGCGCGCGTCTGGGCCGAGAGGGACGCAGGGCCTACGCCGCCTGGGCCGCGCGCTGGCGTGAGCACCTCTCGCGGGGCATCGAGGCGCCGATTCGCGAGGCGCTGCGTTCCTGACACC